>NZ_JAHUTH010000028.1:0-119289 GCF_025376855.1 Variovorax endophyticus | reverse complement strand
GCCCGTGCCGTCGCTCTTGACGCGCACCTTCACGTTGTAGTCGACGACCCGCTTGACCGCGACGAAGGCCTTCATGCCTGCGCTCCCGCCGTGCCGGCCAGCTTCAATGCGCGTTCGCCGGCTTCCTGCACGATCGCCTGGGCACGCATCATGACGGGGCGGTCCACCATCTTGCCGTCCACCGCGACGGCGGCACCCGCCGAACGCGCGGCCGCCTCGAGCACGCGGCGCGCCCAGGCGAGTTCCTCGGCGGTGGCGCAGAAGGCCGCGTTCACCGCGCCCACCTGCTTCGGATGGATGCACAGCTTGGCGCCGAAGCCGAGCCGCCGCGAACGCAGCGTGTCGGCCGTGAGCGCGGCCTGGTCGTCGATCGAGGTGCTGACGCCGTCGATCGGCGCGCCCAGCCGGGCCAGGCGTGAGGCCATCACCAGTTGCGCGCGGTAGGGCAACAGCTCGAGCTCGTCGCCCGAGATGCCCAGGTCGAGCTGGAAGTCGATCGAGCCGAACACCAGCCGCTGCACGCCCTGCGCCCGCGCGATGGTGTGGACGTTGTGGAGCCCGGCCGCGGTCTCGATCATCGGAAACACCGCCGTGCCCGCGCCGATGCACGACACGCTGAACACCTCGTCGATGCGCTCCGTCTTGGGCAGCATGATGCCGGCCACGCCCGGCAGCCGGGCCAGCGCCAGGTCGTCCTTGAACCAGGGCGTGTCGGCCGCGTTGATGCGGATGATCACGCGATGGTGGGCGGCCAGCCAGGCGGCCACGGAATGGCGCGCCTCGGTCTTGTTCTCGGGAGGCACCGCGTCCTCGAGGTCGATGACGACGGCATCGGCGCCGCAGGCCAGCGCCTTGTCGAAGCGGTCGGGACGGTTCGCGGGCACGAAGAGGAAGGAGCGTTGGGGCAGTGTCATGGTTTCGCCAGTGAGTTCGCCATGAAGGATGCCCACCGCGCCCGCGCCGCGCAATTTGCGGTTCCACAAGCCGCCATTTCGCGTGGCCAAACACCGTCTTGTGCGACGCAGCAAAATACTTGAACAAAAATCAGCCGAGGTACTTCACCCAGGTGCTTCCCTGCCGGCGGCAATAGGCCTTGCAGGTGCGATGGATCAGCTCCGAGACCTGCGAGACCACGGCCGGCGCGTTGCGCAGATGGCAGGTGGCGATGCGGAACGGCGGCGGCGGCGGCAGCCGCGCGAGCTCGACCAGTTCGCCGCGCTCGATGTGCTCGCGCACCAGCACCGCCGGCATGATGGCCACGCCGATGCCTTCGCGCGCGAGCGCGACCAGCCCGGCCATCGAGGGCGATCCCGTGATGCGCAGGTCGCTCGCCGCGAGGCCCTGCTGGTCGCACAGCTGCTGCACCATGCGCACGGCATCGATGTAAGGAATGCTGCCCCGCATGACGGTCAGGATCTGCGTGCCCAGCACCCTGCGCAGGGGATCGCGCGCTGAGATCAGCCCGCGGCGCGCGATCCACTGCATCGGTATCTCCATGAGGTGCCGGCTCACCGCGGATGGGTCGTCGTTCTCTCCCACCACGCGGATGATGAGGTCGGTGTCGCGCTGCAGCAGCTGGTCCGCGAGGTGCGAGGTCAGGTCCACCGTGAGGTCCACCTCCAGGCGCGGAAAGCTGGCGGCGATGGTCTTGATGAGCTCGGGCAGCACGGTGTGAACCACCGTCTCGTTGATGCCCAGCCGCACGCGGCCCAGGCCCATGTCGTCGGCATTGGCCGCGCTCTCGAACTTCCGCAATGCCTGCACCAGGCTCTCGGCATAGGGCATCAGGCGCACGCCCTCGGCGCTCAGGCGCAGCGATTTCTTCTCGCGGTCGAACAGCTGGATGCCCAGGCTCTCCTCGAGCGACTGCAATCGCATCGAGATGGCGCCGGGCGTGGTGTTCAGATGGTCCGCGACGCGGCGCACGTTGCCCATGCGGGCCAGCAGGATGAAGGACTCGACGAACTTGATGTTCATGACGTTGTTGGTGCGGGGTGCACCGATCAGGCTTCGAACGCGCACAGGCGCGGTGCGGAGTTGTTCAATATTTTTGAACAAATTATCTACAAATACTCGTTGGACGCGAACCGAAGCTCTAAATACATTTGCGTCATGTTCTTCGAAAGACAAACGCCATGACCATCTGGACCTCGCCCCAGGCCTTCCGTCGCGAGATTCGTGAAGGTCGATTCACCCAACAGACCGGCGGCCAATGCCCGGGCTTCACGCAGGGCAACGTGGCCATCCTGCCGGCGGACTACGCCGCGGAGTTCCTGAACTTCGCGCGCCTCAATCCGAAGTCCTGCCCGGTGATCGGCGTGACCCAGCCCGGCTCGACGCGCGTGCCGGAACTGGGCGACGTCGACCTCATGAGCGATTGCTCGGCCTACTGCGTGTTCCGCGATGGCGAGCTGGTGGGCGAGGCCGCGAACCTGCGCGAGCTCTGGCGCGAGGACCTGGTGGGCTTCGTCATCGGATGTTCGCTGTCCTTCGAAGAAGCATTGAGCGAGGCCGGCGTGCCGCTGCGGCACCAGGAGCAGGGCACGATGGTGCCGGTCTATGCAACGCAGATCCCGAACCAGCCTTCGGGCCGCTTCGGCGGGACCATGGTCGTCAGCATGCGGCCGATGAAGGCCGCCGATGCCATCCGCGCCATCCAGATCACGTCGCGCTTCCCGAGCGTGCACGGCGCGCCCGTGCACATCGGCGATCCCTCGCTGATCGGCATCCGCGACCTCGCCAGGCCGGAGTACGGCGGATCGGCCGAAGTGCGTGCTGGGGAACTCCCGGTGTTCTGGGCCTGCGGCGTCACGCCGCAGCAGGCCATCCGCTCGGCGCGCCCGCCGCTGGCAATCACCCACAAGACCGGCCACATGGTGATGACGGACATCCGCAACAGCCATCTCGCCGTGATCTGAAGCGCGCCGCGCGAGCGGCCTCCCCACCGACTTACTGACCTTGCATCGCTGCGCCAAGGCGATGCGGGCGGCTGGCCGCGCGCGGCCGGGCCCCGCCTTGCCCGAAGCAGCCATCACCCGTTTTTTCACACCAACGATTGAGGACCCGAAGATGAATCGCAGAGACCTTGTTTTGCAGCTGGGCAGCATGGCTGCCCTGGCGGTGTCCGGCGCGCCCACGGCCTTCGCGGCCGGCGAGGACATCGTGATCGGCGCCATCTATCCGATGAGCGGCCCCAGTGCCCAGGCGGGCGTCGATGCCAAGCACGCGATGGAGACGGCGCAGCAGATCATCAACGAGGTGCAGAAGATCGACCTGCCCGGCGCGGAGAACGCCGGCATCAAGAGCCTCGGCGGCCGCAGGATCCGGCTCGTGTTCGCCGACCACCAGGTCGATCCGCAGAAGGGCCGCGCCGAAGCCGAGCGCCTGATCACGCAGGAGAAGGCGGTGGCCATCGTCGGTGCCTTCCATTCCTCCGTGTCCGCGACGGTCAGCACCGTGTGCGAGCGCTACGGCGTGCCCTACCTCTGCGCGGATTCGACCTCGCCGAGCCTGCATCGCCGCAACCTCAAGTTCTTCTTCCGGCCCTCGCCGCACGACGAGATGTTCTCCGAGGCGATGTTCGATTTCCTCGACCACCAGCGCAAGCAGGGCAAGTCGATCCAGACGATCGCGCTGTTCTACGAGGACACGATCTTCGGCACCGACTCCTCGAACATCCAGCGCAAGCTGGCGGGCCAGCGCGGCTACAAGGTGGTGGCCGACATCAAGTACCGCGCCAACTCGCCCTCGCTGTCGGCGGAAGTGCAGCAGCTCAAGAGCGCCAACCCCGACGTGCTCATGCCCTCGTGCTACACGACAGACGCGATGCTGCTGACGAACGCATCCACGCAGCTGGGCTACAAGCCGCGCAGCATCGTCGCGCAGGCGGCCGGCTACGTGGAGAAGTCGGTGCTCGACGCGGTCGGCGACCGGCTGCAGGGCATGATCACGCGCGCCGCCTTCGCGCTCGACACCGCCGGCCGGCGGCCCTCGATCGGCCTGGTGAACCAGATGTTCAAGGAGCGTTCGGGCCGCGACCTGAACGACCAGACCTCGCGCGAGTTCATGGGCCTCATCGTGCTGGCCGATGCGATCGAGCGCGCCGGCTCGCTCGAGGGCGAGAAGCTGCGCGCCGCGCTCGCCGCCACCGACATCCCCGGGGAGCGCACGATCATGCCGTGGTCGCGCGTGAAGTTCGACGCCAGCGGCCAGAACACCTTCGCCGACGTGGTGCTGCAGCAGTACCGCGGCAAGGATTTCGTGAGCATCTTCCCGACGGCCGTGGCCATGGGACAGGCCGTCTGGCCCATGAACGGCTGAGCCGATCGGTCACGCCATGAACGCTCAAGCGCTTGCGCAAGTCCTGGCCAGCGGCCTGCTGATGGGGCTCATGTATGCCCTCATCGCCGTCGGGCTCTCGCTGATCTTCGGCCTGATGGACGTCGTGAACTTCGCGCACGGCGAGTTCCTGATGATGGGCATGTACCTGACCTTCGGTCTGGCGGTGTTCATCCACCTGGACCCGCTGCTCGCCGCGCCGCTGGTCGCGGGCGTGCTGTTCATCGTCGGGGCGCTGGTCTACATCGGCATCGTGCGCCATGCGATGCGCGCCAAGGCGAACATCGGCATGGTCCAGATCTTCGCGACCTTCGGCCTGGGAACGCTGATGCAGGGACTGGCGCAGTACTTCCTGACGCCGGACTATCGACAGATCTCCGGTGCCTGGCTGACCAACAGGACGCTGGAGATCGGCAGCGTCTTCCTGCCGCTGCCCCAGGTCGCGGGTGCCGCGGTCTCGCTGGTCGCCTTCGGCGGGCTCTACCTGCTGATGTCGAGGACCGACTTCGGCCGCGCCATCGAGGCGACGCGCGAGGACCAGGGCGCGGTTGCGCTGGTCGGCATCGATCGCAGCCGCATCTTCGCGCTCGGCTGGGGGCTGGGCCTCGCATTGGTGGGCATCGCGGGCGCGATGCTGGCCAACTTCTACTACATCCATCCGCAGGTCGGCGGCGCGTTCAGCGCCATCGCCTACGTGGTTGTGGCGCTCGGTGGCTTCGGCAGCGTCTTCGGCGCGCTGGCCGGCGGCGTGATCGTGGGCCTCGTCGAGGCCGTCACCACGCTGGTGCTTCCACCCTCCCTCAAATCCGTGGGCGTCTATTCGCTCTACCTGCTGGTGGTGCTGCTGCGCCCCAGCGGACTCATCGGGAAATCCTGACATGACCACAGCGACCTTGCCGGCCGACGGCACGACGGCGGCGGACGGCTACGCGGCGCGACGACGGCGCCAGCTGCGCGACGGCGTGCTCGTGACCGCGGCCATCGCCTGCCTGCCCGCCCTGGTGGGCAGCAGCTACCTGCAGAACGTGCTGATCCTCACGCTGATGTATGCCGCGCTCTCGCAGAGCTGGAACATCCTCGGCGGCTACTGCGGCCAGGTGTCGCTCGGGCACGCGCTGTACTTCGGCGTCGGGGCCTATGCGACCAGCGTGCTCTACGTGCACTACGGCGTGCTGCCCTGGGGCGGCATGCTGGCGGGCGGCATCCTCGCCGCGCTGCTGGCGATGGCGCTGGGCTGGATGTGCTTCGGCCTCAAGGGCCACTACTTCTCGATCGCGACGCTGGTCATCGCCGAGATCGCGCTGCTGCTGGTGCACAACTGGGACTTCGTCGGCGGTGCCATGGGCATCCAGTGGCCGATCGGGCCCGACAGCCTGGCCACGCTGCAGTTCGCGCGCAACAAGCTGCCGTACTTCTACTGCGTGCTGGCGCTGTTCGCGCTGACCTGGGTCATCACCTTCGTGGTCGAGGGATCGAAGTGGGGCTACTGGTGGCGTGCCGTCAAGGACAACACGCAGGCGGCCGAGAGCCTCGGCGTCACGGTCTTCCGCTCGAAGACGGCGGCCGCGGCGCTGTCGGCCTTCCTCACCGCGATCGGCGGCAGCTTCTACGCGGCCTTCGTGGCCTACATCGATCCCGACAGCGTGATGCACTTCAGGTTCTCGCTGCTGATCGTGCTGCCGACCGTGCTCGGCGGCATCGGAACGCTGTGGGGCCCGCTGGTCGGCGCGGCCATCCTGATCCCGCTCACGGAGCTGACGCGCAGCTACATGGGCGGCTCGGGCTCGGGCCTGGACCTGATCATCTACGGCGCGCTGGTGATGGCGATCGCGATCTGGCGCTCGGAAGGCATCGTCGGCTACGTGCGCGGCCGCCTCGAGCGACGGAGGAACGCATGACGGACAGCGCATTGCCGATCCTGCG
Source organism: Variovorax endophyticus (assembly GCF_025376855.1). NCBI lineage: Bacteria > Pseudomonadati > Pseudomonadota > Betaproteobacteria > Burkholderiales > Comamonadaceae > Variovorax > Variovorax endophyticus. The sequence continues at coordinate 113,028 of NZ_JAHUTH010000028.1, read as the reverse complement.
GCTGTCGAACATCTGGCAGAAGTTCGGCGGCCTGGTCGCGAACGCGGAGGTCACGCTCGACGTGAAGCGCGGCGAGATCCTCGGGCTGATCGGCCCCAACGGCGCGGGCAAGTCCACGCTGTTCAACCTGATCGCGGGCGCCACCTCGCCGGTCGAGGGGCGCATCGTGTTCGACGGCCAGGACGTGACGCGCCTCGATGCGCCGCGCCGCTGCGCGCTGGGCATCGGGCGGACCTTCCAGGTGCCGCGCTCCTTCGACTCGATGAGCGTGCTCGACAACGTGGTGGTGGGTGCCTTCACGCGCCATGCCCGGGCGCGTGCCGCGCGCGCCGCCGCGCTGGATGCGCTGGCGTTCACGGGCCTCGAGCACCGCGCCGCGGTGTCGGCCGGCGAGCTCACGCCGCCCGAGCGGCGCCGGCTCGAGGTCGCGCGCGCCCTGGTCACCGAGCCCAGGCTGCTGCTGCTCGACGAGGTGATGACCGGCCTGACGCCCAGCGAGGCGCGCCTGGGCGTGGAGCTCATCCGCCGCATCCGCGACCGCGGCATCACCGTGATCATGGTCGAGCACGTGATGGAGATCGTGATGCCGCTCGTGGACCGCGCCGTGGTCCTCAACCTCGGGCGGATCCTGAGCCAGGGGACGCCCGGCGAGGTCGTGCGCGATCCCGCGGTCATCGCCGCCTACCTCGGAGATAGCCACCGTGCTGCTTGAAGTCAACCACCTCACCACCGCCTACAACGGGCTGATCGCGATCTCGGACATCTCGCTCGGCGTCTCCGAGGGCGAGATCGTCGTCGTCGCGGGTGCCAACGGCGCGGGGAAGTCGACGCTGCTGAAGTCCATCGCCCGCATGGAGAAGCCGAACGCGGGCACGGTGTCTTTCGATGGCACGCGGCTCGACGACCTCGCCGCGCACCTGGTGCCCGCGAAGGGCCTGGCCTACGTGCCCGAGAACCGGCGGCTGTTCCCGCGGCTGTCGGTTGCGGACAACCTGCGCCTGGGCAGCTACCTGCACCGCGCGAAGGCGGACCGCGAGTCGCCGCTGCAGCAGGTCTTCGACCTGTTCCCGCGCCTGAAGGAGCGCCTGTCGCAGCGCGCCGAAACGCTGTCGGGCGGCGAGCAGCAGATGCTCGCGATCGGCCGCGCGCTGATGACGCGGCCCCGGCTGCTGATGCTCGACGAGCCCTCGCAGGGCATCATGCCCAAGCTCGTCGACGAGATCTTCCGCGCGGTCCGGACCATCCGCGACAGCGGCGTGACCGTGCTGCTGGTCGAGCAGCGGCTGGTCGAGAGCCTCGAGATCGCCGACCGGGCCTACGTGCTGCAGACCGGGCGCGTGATCCTCTCGGGACCGGCCGCAGAGATCCGCGCCAACCCCGACGTGCGCCGCGCCTACCTGGGGATGTAGCGCATGGCGAGGCACAGCATGCCGGCCGAGGGCCGGCCATCCAGCGAACGCCCGCAGGCCGCGCCGCGCCTGAGCCCGGCCGGCACCGGCGCGCTGCTGTTCGATGCCGCGGGCGAGGACTTCAGCCCCGCATGCCAGGCGCGGATCCTGGACATGGCGGCCCGGCTCGCGGGCGCGGACTCGGTGGACGGGATCGTCGAGGCCACGCCCGGCCTCAACAACCTGCTGCTGGTGTTCGATCCCTTCGTGCTGCCGATGGAGGGGGCGCGCGCGCTGCTGTCCGCGTTGTGGCAACGCGCCGACGGGCAGGCCCGCGCCGGCAGGGAGATCGATGTTCCCGTGGTGTACGGCGGGCGCGCGGGCCTCGACATCGCGGCGCTCGCGTCGGCCGCGGGCCTGGACATCGAGGGCTATGCGCGGCTGCACAGCGCGGCCGTCTATTCGGTGGCCTGCATGGGCTCCTATGCGGGCTTCGCCTATCTCTCGGGCCTGCCGCCGGCGCTGTTCGCGCCGCGGCGGCCGGTGCCGCGCAAGGAGATCGCGAGCGGCTCGGTGATCGTCGGCGGCGCGCAGGCGGGCGTGATGCCCTGCACCGGGCCCTCGGGCTGGCATGCGATCGGGCACTGCGAGCTCGCGATGTTCGATCCGGCCGCCGAGCGGCCCTGCCTCTTCGCGCCGGGCGACCGGGTGCGCTTTCGCATCGAGCGGGTGGACGCATGATCGAGATCCTCTCGAGCGGCCTGCCGAACGTGGTGCAGGACCTGGGCCGCACCGGCCACCTGCGCATCGGCGTGAGCCGCAGCGGCGCGATGGACGCGCTGGCGCTGTCGGCCGCCAACGGGCTGGTCGCGAACGAGGCGGCCGCGGCCGGCATCGAGATCGGCCTGTTCCCCTTCAGGCTGCGCTTTCGCGCCGACCTGCGCTTCGCCTGCACGGGCGCCGATGCCGGCATCGCGCTCGATGGCCGCGCGCTGCCGCCGTGGTGGTCGGCGTCGGCCACCGCGGGCCAGACGCTGGAGATCGCGGCGCCGCGGCGCGGCGCGCGCGTCTACCTCGCGTTCTCGGGCGGCATCGACGTGCCCCTGGTGCTGGGCTCGCGCTCGACCGACCTCAAGGGCGGCTTCGGCGGCCTGGAAGGGCGCGGCCTGCGGCGCGGCGACCTGCTGCCGTTGCGCCCGCCGCGCGCCACTCAGGCCACCCACGCCACCGGCGGGCACACCGGCATCCTGCCGGCCTCGCTGCCGCGCTTCTGGCAGGAGCTCGCCGCGGGATGCATCGTCGTGCGCGCGGTCGCGGGTGCCGAACACGAGCACTTCACCGAGGCCTCGCGCGCCGCCTTCGCGAACGAGGCCTACGAGGTGACGCGCGAGGCCAACCGCATGGGCTATCGCCTGTCGGGCAGCGCACTCGCACTGCAGCGGCCGCTCGAACTCTTCTCGCACGGCATCCTGCCGGGCACCGTGCAGGTGCCGCCCTCGGGCCAGCCGATCGTGCAGCTCGCCGAGGCCAACACCTGCGGCGGCTATCCCAAGATCGCCCACGTGATCGACATCGACCTCTGGCGCCTGGCGCAGGCCCGGCCCGGCACGCGCGTGCGCTTCGAGCTGCTCGATCCCGCCGACGCGCTCGCGCAGGCCGCCGTGGAGACCGCGCGCTGCGATGCGTTGAAGCAGGCGCTGCGACGCCCCCATTCCCCCTTTACCGACTGACACCCATGGACTCTTCCATCCCGACTTCCCCACCGCGCAGCATCGATCTGAACTCGGACATGGGCGAAGGCTTCGGCGCCTACCGGATGGGCGACGACGACGCGATCCTCGAGGTCGTGAGTTCCGCCAACGTGGCCTGCGGCTTCCATGCCGGCGATCCCGACGTGATGGCGCGCACCTTCGCGCTGGCGAAGATCCGCCAGGTCGCGGTCGGCGCCCATCCCGGCTACCAGGACCTGGCCGGCTTCGGACGCCGCGGCATCGCCTGCAGCCCGGCGGAGATCGAGCGGCTGGTCGCCTACCAGGTCGGCGCGGCCCAGGGCCTCGCCGCCTACAGCGGCCATCGCCTGACCCATGTGAAGGCCCACGGCGCGCTCGGCAACCTGACGCAGACCGATGCCGAGGTCGCGGCCGCTGTGAGCCGCGCGATCCGCGCGGTCGATCCCTCGCTGGTCTGCCTGGTGATCGCGCGCGGCCACCAGGAGCGCATCGCGCGCGAGCTGGGGCTGCAGGTGCGCAGCGAGATCTTCGCGGACCGCGGCTACACCGAGGACGGCCACCTGGTCTCGCGCAAGATCCCCGGCGCCGTGCTGCACGACGCGCAGGAAGCGGCGGCGCGCGTGCTGCGCATGGTGCGCGCCAACGCCATTGAAACGGTGTCGGGGCGGCTGCTGCCGACCGCCATCGATTCCATCTGCGTGCACAGCGACACGCCCAGTGCCGTGGCCATGGCCCGCGCCGTGCGCCAGGCGCTCGAGTCGGCGGGCATCGCGATCCGTTCCTTCGCCTGAGCCGCGCGACCATGGACATCGATTTCATCGACCGGTTGATCGGCCTCGTCGAGCGTTCGTCGCTCGTCGACCTCGAGTACAGCGAGAACGGCACGCGCGTGCGGCTGACGAAGGGCGCGCCGGAGGCGGCCTCGTTGCCTCCCGTCGTGCGCGAAGCCACGGCGCTGGTGCCCGTCGCCGCGCCGGTGGCGCCACCCACCGCACCCGCTGCAGCCGCACTGCCGCACACGCAGCGTGCCGGCATCGTCGGCACCTTCTATCGCGCCTCCGCGCCCGGGCAGCCGCCGTTCGTGCAGGTCGGCGACATCGTCGCGGAAGGGCAGCCGCTCGGCCTGATCGACGCCATGAAGATGCTCAACCAGGTCGAGGCCGAGCGCGCCGGCCGCATCGTCGCGATCCTGGTCGAGGATGGCGGCGCGGTGGACGGCCAGAGCCCGCTGTTCCAGATCGCGCCCGTGGAGGCCACCGATGTTTGACACGGTGCTGATCGCCAACCGCGGCGAGATCGCGCTGCGCATCCTGCGCGCCTGCCGGATGCTCGGGCTGCGCACGGTCGCGGTCCATTCGGAGATCGATGCCGGGCTGCGCCATGTCGCGCTGGCCGACCAGGCGCTGTGCATCGGGCCCGCGGCCTCCGCGCGCAGCTACCTCGATCCGAAGGCGATCCTCGACGCGGCGGTGCTGACCGGCGCGGGCGCGATCCATCCGGGCTATGGCTTCCTGTCGGAGAACGCGGGCTTCGCGCAGGCGGTGCAGGACGCGGGCCTGGTGTTCGTGGGCCCCGATGCCGCCGCCATGCGGCGCATGGGCGACAAGGTCAGCGCCAAGCAGGCGATGCTGGCGGCGGGCGTGCCCTGCGTGCCCGGATCGCAGGGCGCGCTGCCGCCGGACCCGGCGGCGGTGCAGGCGATCGGCGATGCCATCGGCTATCCGCAGATCGTCAAGGCCTCGGGCGGTGGCGGCGGGCGCGGCATGCGCGTGGTGCGCCGCGCCGACGAACTGCTGCAGGCCGTGGCCATGACGCGCGAGGAGGCCGGCCGCGCCTTCGGCAATCCAGAGGTCTACGTGGAGAAGTTCCTCGAGCATCCGCGCCACATCGAGATCCAGGTGATCGCCGACGCGCACGGGCATGCGGTGTGGCTCGGCGAGCGCGACTGCTCGATGCAGCGGCGCCACCAGAAGATCATCGAGGAATCGCCCGCGCCGGGCATCGACCGGGCCGCCATCGCGCGCATCGGCGCGCGCTGCGCCGAGGCCTGCGTGCAGATCGGCTACCGCGGCGCCGGCACCTTCGAGTTCCTTTACGAGCACGGCGAGTTCCACTTCATCGAGATGAACACGCGCGTGCAGGTCGAACATCCGGTGACCGAGCTCGTGAGCGGCATCGACATCGTGGTCGAGCAGCTGCGCATCGCGCGCGGCGAGCCGCTGTCCTTCTCGCAGGACGACGTGGTGCTGCGCGGCCATGCGATCGAGTGCCGCATCAACGCCGAGCATCCCTGGCGCTTCACGCCATCGCCCGGGCCGGTGCGGCGCTGGCTGCCGCCGGGCGGGCCCGGCGTGCGCGTCGATTCGCATCTCTACAGCGGCTGCGAGGTGCCGCCGAACTACGACTCGCTGGTGGCCAAGCTGCTGACCCATGCGGCGACGCGCGACGAGGCCATCGCACGCATGCGCGGCGCGCTCGACGAGACCCTGGTCGAGGGCATCGAGACCACGGTCGCGCTGCACCGGCGCCTGATGGACGAGCCGGGTTTCGGTGCCGGCGGCTTCGACATCCATCACCTCGAGCGCCTGCTCGAAGCGGGCACGCTGCAGGGAGCGACGGCATGAAGCACGAACGCATCGCCCATTGGGTGCGACGGCTGGAGGCGAGCGGGATTCGCGGCTTCGAGCTCGAGGAGGAGGGCTGCGTGCTGCGGCTGCGCTTCGGCGCGGCCGCAACGGTGCCTGCCACACCGCATGCCGACGTCGCACCTTCGACCGCGCATGCCTGCGTGCGCGCACCGTCGGCCGGCGTGTTCCACGCGGAGCACCCGTTGTCCGGCGATGCCCCGCGCGGCGAGCGGCCCGTGCGCGACGGCGACATCGTCGGCTTCCTCCGCGTCGGCGAGGCGATCGCGGCCGTGCTCGCGCCCTGCGATGGCCGCCTCGGTGCACCGCGGGTGGCCGACGGCACGCTGGTCGGCTGGGGCCACGCGCTGTTCGACATCGTCCCCGCGCCTCGCCTGCCTTGAGGGCTCGCGAAGTGTCCGTTTGCGAATCTCAAATAGCGCGTGGCCCCCGGATACGGGAAGCTTCGCGCGCCGGCATGGAACGTCATGCCCACGACCACAGACCCATGAACGAACTGATCCACGCTTCACCAGCGGCACTCGACACCTTGCATCGACAGTGGGCGCAGGCCCATGAAGCGCTCTGCGCGAATCCGCTGAAGCTCAGCATGGCGCGCGGCGTGCCGTCGGCCGAACAGGTCGCGCTGTCCGAAGGTTTGCTGGCGCTGCCCGGCACGCAGGACTTCCTCGCCGAGGACGGCACCGACTGCCGCAACTACATGGGCCTGCAGGGCCTGCCCGAAGCGCGCCGGCTGTTCGCCTTCATGCTCGGCGTGCCGCCCGAGCAGGTGGTCGCCGGCGGCAACTCGAGCCTGTCGATGATGTACGACTGCGTCTCGCACGCCTGGCGCGCCGGCGTGCCCGGCGGCAGCGAGCCATGGCATGCCGTGCCCTCGGGCGTCGCCTTCCTCTGCCCGGTGCCCGGCTACGACCGCCACTTCGCGATCTGCGAGGCCTTCGGCATCCGCCTGATCCCGGTGCCGCTGCACGACGACGGGCCCGACATGGAGGCGGTGCGCGCCCATGTGCAGGACCCGTCGGTGCGCGGCATGTGGTGCGTGCCCAAGTACAGCAACCCGACCGGCGCCGTGTATTCGGATGCGGTCGTCGAGGCGCTCGCGTCCATGCCCACGGCCGCGCCGGACTTCCGCCTGTTCTGGGACAACGCCTACGGCCTGCACCACCTCGGCGTGGAGGAGGTGCAGATCGCGAACATCGCCGAGCGCTGCGCGGCGCACGGCCATGCGAACCGGCCGCTGGTGTTCGCCTCCACCTCGAAGATCACCTTCGCCGGTGCCGGCGTCGCGCTGTTCGGCGCCTCGCCCGAGAACCTGCGCTGGTGGCTCGGCCATGCGGCGGTGCGCAGCGTGGGTCCCGACAAGCTCAACCAGCTGCGCCATGTGCGCTTCCTGCGCGATCGCGTGGGCCTCGAGATGCTGATGCTGCGCCACCGCGCCCTGCTGGCGCCGCGCTTCGACCGCGTGCTGGATGTGTTCGAGCGCGAACTGGGCCCGCTGGGCATCGCGCAATGGACGCGCCCGCGCGGCGGCTACTTCATCGCGCTCGACGTGCAGCCGGGCGCGGCCCGCCGCGTGGTCGAGCTCGCGGGCCGCGCGGGCGTCACGCTCACGCCGGCCGGTGCGCCGTTCCCGGGCGGCATCGATCCGCTGGACCGCACGCTGCGCATCGCGCCGTCCTCGCCGTCGATCGAGCAGCTGGGCCGCGCCGCCGAAGTGGTCGCGCTGTGCGTGCGGCTGGCTGCCGCCGAACAGCTGGTGGCGGCGCGCGCTGCCTGAACTCCCTTTTTTCCCATCCTCCGCTGGAGCTCCCCGCATGAAGAAGAAACAAGCATCGATCCTGGCCGTCTCCGCGTTGGCGGCACTGGCCGCGCTGACCGCCGGCAGCGCGCTCGCGCAGGCCAACGACACCCTCGCCAAGGTCAAGGCCTCGGGCGCCATCACCGAGGGCGTGCGCGAGTCCTCGGGCCTGGCCTACACGCTGGGCAATGGCCAGTACACGGGCTTCCACTTCGACGTCTGCGCCAACATCATCAAGGACCTCGAGAAGTCGCTCGGCCGCAAGCTCGAGGTCAAGTACCAGCCCGTGACCTCGCAGAACCGCATCCCGCTGGTGCAGAACGGCACCGTCGACCTCGAGTGCGGCTCGACCACCAACAACGCCCCGCGGCAGAAGGACGTGGCCTTCGGCGTGACCACCTACATCGAGGAGACCAAGATCCTCGTGAAGGCGAATTCGAGCATCCATGCGCTTGCGGACCTCAAGGGCAGGACGGTCGTCACCACCACCGGCACCACGCCGCTGCAGACCCTGCGCAAGCAGAAGCGCGCCGAGAACCTGAGCTTCTCCGAGGTCTACGGCAAGGACCATTCCGACAGCTTCCTGCTGCTCGAGTCCGACCGCGCCGACGCCTTCGTGCTCGACGCCTCGGTGCTGGCCTCGCTGGCGGCCAAGTCGAAGTCGCCGAAGGACTTCAGGCTGCTGCCCGACGTGCTGGCCGTCGAGCCCATCGCGATCATGATCCGCAAGGACGACCCCGCGTTCAAGGCCGTGGTGGACGAGAGCATCAAGGCCCAGGCCAGGTCGGGCGAGCTCGCCAGGCTCTACGACAAGTGGTTCCTGAAGCCGATCCCGCCCGTGGGCGTGACCATCAACCTGCCGCTGGGCGAAGCCACGAAGAACGCCTGGGCCAATCCGAGCGACAAGCCGGCGGAAGCCTACGTGGCCAAGGAATAGGCCCGCGCAACCGTCCCATGCCCTGTTCGTCGCGCCGCCTTGATCACTCCTGAAGTGCCTGTTTGCGAATCGCAAATGGCGCCGCGCGCATCGATGTAGGAAGCTTCGTCCACCGATATGAAACGCTACTCACACTGGATCGACGGACAGGATGCCGCCCCCCTCGGCGGTACCTGGTTCGAAACACACAACCCCTACACCGGCGAGGCCTGGGCCGAGATCGCCTCGGGCAGCGCGGCCGACGTGGACGCCGCCGTGCAGGCGGCGCACCGGGCCTTCACCGAAGGCCCCTGGGCCAGGCTCACGGCCACCGAGCGCGGTGCGCTGCTGCGCCGCGTCGGCGACCTGATCGCCCGCGATGCGCGCCGGCTGGCCGAGATCGAGGTGCGCGACAACGGCAAGCTGCTGGCCGAGATGCTGGGGCAGCTCAACTACATCCCCCAGTGGTTCTACTACTTCGGCGGGCTGGCCGACAAGGTCGAGGGGCGCGTGATGCCGCTCGACAAGCCGGGCTACTTCAACTTCACGCGCCGCGAGCCGCTCGGCGTGGTGGCCGCCATCACGCCCTGGAACTCGCCGCTGCTGCTGGCCACGTGGAAGATCGCCCCCGCGCTCGCCGCGGGCTGCACGGTGGTCATCAAGCCCTCGGAGTTCACCTCGGCATCGAGCCTGGAATTCGCCCGGCTGTTCGAGGAGGCGGGCTTTCCCGCCGGCGTGGTCAACGTGGTCACGGGCTTCGGCCGCGAGGTGGGCGCCACGCTCGTCGAGCATCCGCGGGTCGCGAAGATCACCTTCACCGGCGCCGACGCCACCGGCCGCGCCATCAACGAGGCGGCCGCGCGCCAGTTCAAGCACGTGAGCCTGGAGCTCGGCGGCAAGTCGCCCAACATCGTCTTCGCGGACGCGAACCTCGACGACGCCGTGAACGGCGCGGTCTCGGGCATCTTCGCCGCCACCGGCCAGACCTGCATCGCGGGCTCGCGCCTGCTGGTGCAGGACGCGGTGTACGACGAGGTGGTCGAGCGCCTGCTGGCACTGGCGCGCACCGCGCGCATGGGCGACCCGATGTCGATGGACACCCAGGTCGGCCCGGTGACCACGCGGCCCCAGTACGACAAGGTGCTGAGCTACATCCGGATCGCGACGGGCGAGGGCGCCCGGCTGCTGCTCGGCGGCGGTCCCGCCACGGGCGAGGCCTGCGGCACCGGATGGTTCGTGCAGCCGACGATCTTCGGCGACGTCGACAACGGCATGCGCATCGCGCAGGAAGAGGTCTTCGGCCCCGTGCTCTCGATCATCCGCTTCAAGGACGAGGACGACGCCGTGCGCATCGCCAACGACGTGCGCTTCGGGCTCGGCTCGGGCGTGTGGACGCGCGACATGGGCCGTGCGTTCCGGATGTCCGAGCGGTTGCAGGCCGGCATGGTGTGGATCAACACCTACCGCGCCGTGAGCTTCATGTCGCCGTTCGGCGGCTACAAGGATTCGGGCCTGGGCCGCGAGAACGGCATGGACGCGATCAACGAATACCTGCAGACCAAGAGCGTCTGGATCAACACCGGCGCGGCGACGGCCAACCCCTTCGTCATGCGCTGAGCATCGATCCCTTCTTTCCATCATTCACCACCTCCACTCACTCCCATGTCCACCATCGATTGGCCTCAGCAAATCTTCGAAGGCTTCAAGAACCTCGGCGTCCGGCAGGTCGCGTACGTCCCCGACGCGGGCCACAGCCAGCTGATCCGCATGTGCGAGGCGGACCCCGGGATCCACGCGGTCTCGCTCACCACCGAGGAGGAGGGCGTCGCGATGCTGGGCGGTGCCTGGCTCGGCGGCGACCGCGGCGTGCTGCTGCTGCAGTCCAGCGGCGTCGGCAACTGCATCAACATGCTGTCGCTGCAGCACGAGACGCGCATGCCGCTGTTCATGGTCGTGACGATGCGCGGCGAATGGGGCGAGTTCAACCCCTGGCAGGTCGCGATGGGCAAGTCGACGCAGGCGGTGCTCGAGGACTCGGGCGTCTACGTGTACCGCGCCGATACGCCCGAGGAGGTTCCGCCCACCGTGCTCGCCGGCGCGAAGTTCGCCTACCAGACCGGGCGCAGCGTCGCGGTGCTGATCGGGCAGCGCGTCATCGGCACGAAGAATTTCAACAAGTGAGCATCGCCATGTCATCCACAGCAAAGAACCAAGCCGTCCTGAATCGCCGCGAAGTGGTGGCGCGCATCCTTCGCGACCGGGGCGAGGCGCTGGCCATCACCAGCCTGGGAAACCCGACCTTCGACGTGGCCGCCGCGGGCGACGGTCCGCAGAACTTCTACCTCTGGGGCGCGATGGGCGGCGCCGTGATGGTGGGGCTGGGCCTGGCCCGCGCGCAGCCGAAGAAGCGCGTCATCGTGTTCGTTGGCGACGGCGAGATGATGATGGGCCTGGGCTCGCTGGCGACCGCCGCGGTCGACCGCACCGAGAACCTCACGGTCGTCGTGATCGACAACGAGCACTACGCCGAGACCGGCATGCAGCCGGCCCATGCGGGCCGCGGCGTCGACATCACCGAGGTGGCCAAGGCCACGGGCTTCCCGCAGGCGCTGACGGTGCGCACGGCCGCGGAGCTCGAGGAGGCGGTCGACAGGATCCTCCACGGCCAGGGCCCGGTGCTCGCGACCATCAAGGTCACGACGGATCCCGCGCCGACGGCGCTGCCGCCGCGCGACGGCCCGTTCCTGCGCAGCCGCTTTCGTACCGCGCTGCTGGGTGCCGAAGCGCACGTCTGAGGCCCGCGGCCCCGCGCAGACCATGGACGCGCTGAGCAAGCTGCTGGCGAAGAACCGCGACTGGGCGAGCGAGGTCGAGACGAGCGAACCCGGCTTCTTCTCGTCGCTGCTGCGCCAGCAGGCACCCAAGTACCTGTGGATCGGATGCGCCGACAGCCGCGTGCCCGCCAACGAGCTCGTGGGCCTGCGGCCCGGTGAGCTCTTCGTGCACCGCAACGTCGCGAACGTGGTGGCGCATTCGGACCTCAACTGCCTCGCGGTCGTGCAGTACGCGGTCGACCTGCTGAAGGTCGAGCACGTGATCGTGGTGGGCCACTCGGGCTGCGGCGGCGTCGGCGCGGCGCTCCGGGGCCTGCGCATCGGCATCGCGGACGCATGGATCCGCCACGTGGCCGACGTGCTCGAGAAGCATGCCGCCTGGTTCGACGAGGTGCCCGAGGAACGGCGGCTGGACGCGCTGTGCGAGCTCAACGTGGTCGAGCAGACGCTCAACGTCTGCCGCACCGGCGTGGTCCAGGACGCCTGGCGCCGCGGCCAGCCGCTGATGGTGCATGGCTGGGTCTACGGGCTGCACAACGGCTGGCTCAACGACCTGGAGATGACCGTGGCGCGCCCCGAGGACATCGAACGCTTCCATGCGTGCGCGATCGCGTCGATCCGATCGCGCCACACGGCGCCGGCCCGCGTGCCGGAAGCCGCCGTCGAGACGAGCTGATCTTTCTGTTGCCGCGAGGACACCTTGCTGCCGAACCGCCGGCGGCCGGAGCGCGGCCGCCTGCCACACAACAACCAACCGGAGACATCACATGCACCCCATCCAGCGCACACCGAACACGAAGGGCCGCCGCCTCGCCGCCGCGGGCCTCCTGGGCCTCGCGCTCGCCTCCACCTTCGGCCTGCCGGCACGCGCCGACACCGACTACCCCGACAAGCCCGTGCGCCTGATCGTTCCCTTCCCGCCGGGCGGCGGCGGCGACAAGCTGGCGCGCGTGCTGGCGCCGACGCTCGGCGAGCTGCTCAAGACCAGCGTCATCATCGACAACCGCGCGGGCGCCAACGGCAACATCGCGCTGCAGGCGGTGGCGAAGTCCAGGGCCGACGGCTACACGCTCGGCCTCACGCTCACCGATCACATCGCGCTGAGCCCGTCGCTCTACGACAAGCTGCCCTTCGACCCGGTGAAGGACTTCCAGCCGATCGGGCTGATCGCCTCCACGCCCTATGTGTTCACGGTCGACGCGGCCAGCGGCGCGGCCCATCTCGGGGCTGCCATCGCGAAGGCGAAGAAGGACCCGGGTTCGGTGAGCATCGGCTATCCCACCGTGAGCCCGCTGCTGGCGACCGAGCTGCTGCAGAAGCAGTCGGGCGCGAAGTTCAACCTGATTCCCTACCGCGGCATCGCCCAGGGCATGCCCGACATGCTGGGCGGCCGGCTCGACGCCTGGGTCGGGACCAGCGTCACGATGCGCGGCTTCATCGACGGCGGCAAGGTGCGCGGCATCGCCGTCACCTCGGCGCAGCGCTCGCCCGCGCTGCCGGGCGTGCCGACGATCGCGGAGAGCGGCTTCCCGGGCTTCGAGCTCGTGAGCTGGTACGGCATCGTGGCGCCGGCCGGAACGCCGGCGGCGATCGTCGCGGTGCTGAACGCCAAGCTCAACGAGACGCTGCGCACGCCCGACGTGAAGGCCAAGCTCGAGGCCGATGGCGCGCTGATCCTCGGCGGCGCGCCCGAGCAGCTCTCGCGTGCCCTGCGCGCGGACATGGACCGGCTGGGCCCGCTGATCAAGGCCGCCGGCATCAAGCCCGAGTGACGCGCTGGGTGCAGTCCGCATGAACCCGGTCGACCTCATCGCCCATCTGCGGTCCGTGCTCGGGCCGACCCAGGTGCTCAGCGCCGACCTGGCCGTCCACGAGGCCGACTGGCGCGGCATCTGCCGCGGGCGCGCGCTGGCCGTGGCGCGCCCGGACACGACCGCCGGCGTCGCGGCGACGCTCGCGGCCTGCGCGGCCGCGGGCGTGAGCGTCGTGACCCAGGGCGGCAACACGGGACTGGTCGGCGGCGCGGTGCCCGACGACTCGGGCACGCAGCTGGTGCTGAGCACGGCGCGCCTGAACCGCGTGCGCGAACTCGACCGGCACAACCAGACGCTCACGGTGGAAGCCGGTTGCATCCTGCAATCGGTGCAAGAGTCCGCGGCGGCCGCCGGCTTCCTGTTCCCGCTGAGCCTGGCCGCGGAAGGCAGCTGCACCATCGGCGGCAACCTCGCGAGCAACGCCGGCGGCACGCAGGTGCTGCGCTACGGCAATGCGCGCGACCTGTGCCTGGGCCTGGAAGTGGTCACGCCCGACGGCCGCGTCTGGGAAGGGCTGTCGGGCCTGCGCAAGGACAACACGGGCTACGACCTGCGCAACCTCTACATCGGCAGCGAAGGCACGCTGGGCATCATCACCGCGGCCACCTTGAAGCTGTTCCCGCGTCCCGTCGCGCAATCGACGGCGTGGGTGGCGGTGCCGTCGGCGGCGGCGGCGCTCGAACTGCTCGCGCTGGCGCGCGAGCGGCTCGGCGCCTCGCTCTCGGGCTTCGAGCTCATGGGGAGCGAAGCGCTCGCGCTGGTCGCGCTGCACTTTCCGGCTTTCAAGGCGCCGTTCTCCGGCGACACGCCCTGGTGCGTGCTGATCGAGCAGTCGGCCGAGGGCTCGCAGGCGCAGGCACGGGCGCTGTTCGACCAGCTGCTGGAGCAGGCGCTGGTGCTCGAAGTCATCACCGATGCGGTGATCGCCGAGAGCATCGACCAGTCGAACCGGCTGTGGCATGCGCGCGAGTCGATCCCGCTGGCGCAGGCCAGGGAGGGGGCGAACCTCAAGCACGACATCTCGGTGCCGATCTCGCGCATCCCGGCGTTCCTCGAGGCCACCGACCGCGCGCTGCGCGACGCGCTGCCCGCGATCCGCCTGATCACGCTGGGCCATGTGGGCGACGGCAACCTGCACTACAACATCCAAGGCCCGCCGGGAGCGAGCGCCTTCGACGAGGCACAGGCGGCGCTGATCTCGCGCGTGGTCTACGACGGCGTCGCGGCCCACGGCGGATCGATCTCGGCCGAGCACGGCATCGGGCAGTCGAAGCTGCGGGAGCTGCGAAGGACCAAGTCGCCCGTGGCCCTGGCGCTGATGCGGGACATCAAGCGCGCGCTCGATCCCCGCAATCTCCTGAATCCCGGGCGGCTGCTCGAGCCGGACTGACCACGCGGCAGCTTGCCGCTCAATGCATGGCGTCGGAGGAGATGAGGTGGCAGCCGGGCTTCGCGGCGATGGCCGCGTCGAGCAGCGCCGCGGCGATGGCCTGTGCCGGATTGACGCGCCATCGCGCCGGCAGCACCGGTCCCAGGCGCCGCGCCAAGGTCAGCGCCATGCCTTCCGCGCGCCTTTCTTCATGGCGCTCGCCACCGATCAGGCTGGGCCTGCAGATCGTCAGCGAGCGGAATCCGATCGCGCGGATGTCCCGCTCCACCTCGCCCTTGGTGCGCGGGTAGAAGAAGAGGGAGCCGGCCGACGCGCCCATGGCCGTCACGATCGCGAAGGTGCCCGTGCCGGCGGCGTGCGCCGCCTTGCCGAAGGCGACCGGCAGTTCGTGGTCGACGCGGCGGAAGGCCTCCTTCGAACCAGCCTTGGCCTGCGTCGTGCCCAATGCGCAGACCACGGCATCGGGCCGGTGCGCGACGCAGGCCGGCACCAGCTCCTCGAGCTTCAAGGCGACCGGGTTGACCAGCCTGGCGTGGGCCGCGAGTGGCATTCGCGTGGGCGCGATCACCTCGGAGAAGGCGTCGTTCGAGAGCGCGAGCTGCAGTGCCCGGCCACCCACCAATCCCGTCGCACCCAACAGCAGCAGTTTCATGTCGATCGCCTCGCGCGGTTCACCGGGGGCCATTGTGCGGGCCGATCAGGCCTGCGCGTCCAGGTCCTGCTCATAGGCCTGCAGCGCCTTCGGCTTGCCGAACAGGTAGCCCTGGTAGAGGTGGCAGCCGTGGCGCCGGAGGAACTCGCGCTGCGCCTGCGTCTCCACGCCCTCGGCCACGATCTGCAGCTCGAGGTTGAGCGCCATGCCGATGATGGTCTGGATCACCAGCTCCACCTTCGGGTTCAGGCCGATGCCGTGCACGAAGTACTTGTCGACCTTGATCTGGTTGAGCGGCAACTGGATCATGTACGACAGCGACGAGAAGCCGGTGCCGAAGTCGTCCATCGAGAACTGGATGCCCATGCCGGCCAGGGTCTTCATCTTGGCGATGGTGTCGGCGACCTTGAACTGCAGCAGGCTCTCGGTCAGCTCGAGCTTGAGCTGGCGCGGATCGGCGCCGGTGCGCTCGAGCACGCGGGCGACCTGCTTGACGAAGTCGTCGGTGCGGAACTGCCGCGCGCTCACGTTGACCGACAGCTGCAGGTGCGCGCGCCGCGGGTCCTCGCTCCAGGCTGCGAGCTGGCGGCAGGCGGTCTCGAGCACCCACAGGCCCAGCGGGATGATGAGCCCGGTGTCCTCGGCCGCAGCGATGAATTCGCCGGGTGCCAGCAGGCCGCGCAGCGGATGCTGCCAGCGCACCAGCACCTCGGCGGCGACCACGCGGTCCTCGCTCGTGACCTGGCTCTGGTAGTGCAGCACGAACTGCCGCTGCTCGACGGCCGCGTGCAGCTCGTTCTCGAGCGCCGCGCGCGCGGTGATGCTGGTCTGCATGCGGGTCTCGAAGAAACGCAGCGCGTTGCCGCCGGCGGTCTTGGCGTCGTACATCGCGATGTCGGCCTGCTTGATCACCTCGTCGAGCGAGGCATCGGCGGTGTCGAACAGCGCCACGCCGATGCTGCAGGTGCTGTGGTGCTGCTGGCTGCCGAGCTGGTAGGGCCGGTTGAGCTGCTCGAGGATGGCCGCGCCGATGGCCTCGGTCTCCGAGGTCGCGATCAGCCGCCGTTCGTGCAGCTCGGCCAGCATCACCACGAACTCGTCGCCGCCCAGCCGCGCCACGGTGTCGCCGCGGCGCAGGCAGGCGGTGAGGCGCTTGGCCACCTGCTTGAGCATCACGTCGCCGGTGTCGTGGCCGTGCGCGTCGTTCACGGTCTTGAAGTTGTCGAGGTCGAGGAACAGCAGCGCGCTCCAGCGCGAGCGCCCCGGCGCGGCATCGATGGCCTGCTTGATCCGGTCCACCAGCAGCCGCCGGTTGGGCAGGCCGGTGAGCGTGTCGTAGAAGGCCAGCTGCTCGACCTCGTCGGCCGCCCGCTTGCTCTCGGTGATGTTGCGCAGGATCACGATGAAGCGCGGATCGGCCTGCGCGCCGCTGGCCTTGCGCGAGACCGAGATCTCGAACCAGGCCTTGCTGCGCGCGTAGCGGCGCTCGAACTGGCGCCCGCTCGAGCGCCCGGTCTCGTTGGCTTCCTTGAGCGCCGCCATGACCTCCGCGCTCGCCTGCGGCGGCAGCAGCTCCTGCAGTCGCCGGCCGGCCGGCTGGTCGACCTGGATGCCCGGCAGCGGTACGCGCGGCGCATGGTGGCCGTGGCAGATGCCGTCGAGCCCGACCTCGAGCAGCAGGTCGGGCAGCGCCTCGAGCGTGGCCTGCAGCTGCGCCTTGCTCTCGACGATCGCGGCCATGTGGCGCCGTTTCTCGGTGATGTCCTGGTAGACGCAGACGGTGCCGCCGTCGGGCGTGCGGCTGCGCGTGGCCTGCGTGACCCGGCCATCGTCGAACACCGCCTCCTGCTCGGAATGCTCGCGCGCGAGCTGAGGCATGTTCAGGTCGAGCCAGCCGCCCGGCCCGCCTTCGTGCACCACGTGCTTCGCGGTCTCGGCGACCAGCTCGCGAAACGGCACCTGCGGCGCGAGCAGCGGCCGCACCCACGGGAACATCGCGACGAAGCTGTGGTTCCAGGCCAGCACGCGGTCGTCGGCGTCGAGCAGCACGAAGCCGCCGATCATCGACTCGAGCGCCTGGTCGAGCGTGGCCTTGGAGCGGACCAGTTCCTGCCGCGCCTGCCATTGGCGCCGCAGCTGCAGGTGGGTGAAGGCCGCGATCGCGAGGATCATCGCGCCGACCAGGACGCCGGTCCATGCGATGCGGTCGCGCTCCTGGCGCCAGTCGTGCAGCGCCGCGTCCAGCGGGATGCTCGCCACGATCAGCAGGTTGCGGTGCAGCGTGGGGCGCGCCACCAGGATCGCGGGCACGCCGCTCAGGCGCGCGGCCATCTGCACCGGGCGGCCGTCGCTGGTCTGCTCGCTCAGCGGTGGCTCGAGCTGCCGGCCGAGCAGGTCGTCGCGCGCCGGCACGCTCACCAGCAGCGAGCCCGCGTCGCGCTCGAGCGTGACCTCCAGGCCCGGGATGACGGCGCCCTGCATCGTCACCAGCGCCAGCAGCGAGATCTGCACCTCGGCCACGGCGAGGATGCGGCTGCCGTCGGCCAGCGGCACGGCGCGCGCGAAGAACACCACCTGCTGCAGCGTGGCGGGGCTCGAGATCGGCGCGCTCACCGCCATGGTCGACAGCGGCTGCGCCAGCACGTCGTGCGCGAAGCCCTCGGGCAGCGCCATCGGGATCTGGGCGCCGCGCCGGTCCGACGACGCGATGGGCACGCCCTGCGCATCGACGAAGGCGACGAAGCGCACCAGCAGGTTCTGCCGCACCAGGTTGCCGACCAGCCGCCGCACCTCGGGCCGGTTGGCATCCTCGGCGATGCGGTCGCGCGGGGATTCGCGCAACTGCTCGCCCGCGCCGGCGAGCATCATGTCGATGCTCAGCAGCGCGCGGTTGAGCGCCGCCTCCGAGCCGCCGACGAAGCGCGTCGCCTGGGTCTGCGCATTGGCGATGGCCTTGCCGCGCGCGTCCCAGATGATGCTGCTCGCCACGGCCGCCAGCGTGCCCAGCAGCAGCAGGGCCACGCCGTAGACCACGGCCACCACGCGGCGGGAGAAGCGCTGTGTCACCGGGCGAGCGGGGCGCGGATGCCGACCGCGGGGCCGACGGTGTCGTTCCAGACCTGCGCGCAGACCGGGCCGCAGCGCTGCAGCCAGCCGGGCAGCACGCGGGTCGCGAAGATCTCGCGCCGGCGCGCCTCGTCCTGGGGCGAGGGGGCGACCGCCGTCATCCGCCCCTTCACGGGCCGGGTGCAGCCGGCCGCGCCGGTGTTGCAGGCGATGCCCTCGGTGGTCTCGCGCTCGGACTGGTCCCAGACCGCGGCCTCGAGCTTCGGCAGTTCGGTGCGCAGCAGCGCCTGCAGGTCGGGCGGGAGCGCCTCGAGGTTCTCGCGGTTGGCCGCGAACACCGCCAGGCCCCAGCTCAGCGGCATGGTGTAGAGCGAACTCGTCACCGCGTGCAGGCCCAGCGTGTGGCCCGACATGGTGCCGGTGATCGCGCAGTCGGTGTTGCCGGTCGTCATGTTCGACATGATGGCCGCGAATTCGGTGTAGACGGGCGTTGCCCCGAGCGCGCGCATGAAATCGGCCTGCGTCGCGCTCGACACCCGCACGCGCCGGTTCGCGAGGTCGGCCAGCCGCGCCACGGGCCGCGCGCAGAACACGGCCTGCGCCGGATAGGTGTAGATCGCCAGCAGCTCCGCGCCGTAGCGCTCGCGCAGCGTGCGCGCCAGGTAGGGTCGGAAGGCGCCGACCACGCGGCGCAGCGTCGCGATGTCGGGATTGAGCCCGGCCATGTCGGGCGTGCCCAGCTCGGGGAACTGCACCGCCATCTGGCTCATGAGCGCGGTGCCGAAGGGCACCACGCCGAGCTGGATCAGGCTGAGCATCTCCTGGCCCGGCACGCCGGCGCGGTCGAAGGGCACGATGCTGGCGCTGTAGCGTCCGCCGGTTCGCGCGGCGAGCTCGCGGGCCCAGAAGTTCTCCTCGTGCCGCGTGTACTGGGTGACCCCGGCGAGGCCGCCGACGATGCGCAGGCGCTGTGCCGGCACCTGCTGCGGCTGTGCCTGCGCCTGGCAGGCGAACGACGCCGCGAGAAGGAGAAGGAGGGCGTGGAACAGTCGGGGCATCAGGCGGCACCGCTCCCGTCGGCCACGGGCGCGCCCGGCGCCGGGCGCGCCGGTTCCACCGGGGCGTCCGAGAAGAAGGCGAAGCCGGGTCCCTGGCGCTGCTGCTTGACGCGGTACATCGCCTGGTCGGCGCAGCGCAGCAGCTGCGCCAGCGTGCGGCCGTCCTCGGGGTTGCAGGCGATGCCCAGGCTCATGCCGACCGAAACCTCGGCGCCATCGGCCTCGATGGGCTGCAGGCCGGCGTCGACGATGCGGCGCGCCATCTGCGCGAGCGCCGCGCGCGAGGGCCGGCCCGGCACCAGGATCGCGAACTCGTCGCCGCCCAGGCGCGCCACCGTGTCGCTCGCGCGCAGCTGCGAGCGCAGCCGCGCCACCGTCTGCACCAGCACCGCGTCGCCGACCGCGTGGCCGTGGCCGTCGTTGACTTCCTTGAAGCCGTCGAGGTCGAGCAGCATCAGCGCGAAGGGCTGGTCGCGGCGCAGCCATTCCTCGCCGCGGCTCTCCAGGCCGGCGCGGCTGGCGGCGCCGGTCAGCGCGTCGGTGCCGAGCGCTTCCACCAGCTGCTGGGTGCGCGCCGTCAGCGCCTGCTCGGAGCGCAGCACCAGCCGCAGCCGCGAGGCCATCGCCACCGCGAACACCACCAGCTCGACCACCAGCGCCGCCTGCGAGACGTTCATCTGGCCGGGCGCCCACTCGATCCAGCCCCAGCTCGCGAACACGATCGCGCCGATGCCGGCCAGCAGCAGCCCGACCCCGATGCAATAGAGCACGGCCGGCCAGTAGCGCCGACGGATCGCGAACATCGCGCCGATCACCATCACCGCCGTCGAGGCCACCACCGACATCTGCACCAGCCGGAAGGTGATCAGCGGATGGGCGCCCCAATGCGCGTAGGGAATGGCCAGCAGCAGCGCGACCGAGAAGGCCTGCACCAGCCGGTCGAGCAGCGGCGCGAAGTGCGACAGCCGCAGCAGCCGCCGGCCGAACTGCAGCTTGCACAGCGCCCACAACGCGGGTCCGGCCGTGTAGGCGAAGCCGGCGCCGGCCGGCCAGTGCGCGAACGGGTAGCGCAGCGCATGGCCGTTGATGCTCGCGAGCGCGAGCAGGCCGCAGAGGCAGGCCAGCATGTAGTACGCGTAGAGCGCCTCGCCGAACACCACGAACAGCACCAGGCCGTAGACCATGAGCCCGAGCAGCAGGCCGTAGCTGACGCCGTCGAACATGCGCTTGTCCTGCGTCGACTGCAGGTAGTCGGCCGGGTCCCAGAGCGTCACGTCGTAGATGCGCGCGAAGGTCGACTCGACGCGGAAGTACACCGTGTAGACGCCCGGCCCCGGCAGCTCGAAGCGCCAGGCCATCTGCTCGGAGGCGGCCGGCCGCGTGGCCCAGGGATGGCGCATGCCGGTGACCACCGGCTCGGCCAGCGCGTGGCCCGTGGTGTCGAAGGGGCCGTAGAAGCGGATGTCGCGCGTCGACACCGTGGGCACCAGCATCAGCCATTCGCGCGCCGCGTCGGCCGGGTCCTGCAGCTGCATCTGCAGCTTGAACCACAGCACGCGGTCGGATTCCTGGCCGCGCAGCGGCTGGTCGGGCAGGGTGAAGCGCGCTTCCTGGGCCGGGGTGCGGACCTCGTCGATGCCGAGGGCGCGGGTCGTGTCCTCGAAGAACTGGAGCTGCTGCACGGCGGGCAGGCCGGTGGCCTGGCGCGAGAGCGAGAGCACCGGCTGGCGCGCGTCGGCCGGCGCCGCGCCGAAGGCCGGGTTCAGCACGGCGAGAAGCAGCAGCGCCAGCAGCCATTGCCAGAGCGCGCGATGCGCGGCGCGAGGGCGTGCCGGCCCGTACCCTGGCGCGAAGGCGCGAGACGGAACGGACGCGGATTCCAGGGACATGGGGCGAACGAAGGCGCGCCGCTGGCGGGCGGTGTGAATGAGGAAGTTTGCAATTGTGTCCTACGGACTTCGGTGGGTGGGCGGGGCGTGGCCTGGTTGCCACGGGTGGCCGACGAACGGTTTGGATGGCGTGACAAGGCAAGCATTTCGTTCATTTCGATTTTCGTTTGTTTCGAATAAAATCGACGGCACCCTCTCTCCCAAGCAGGAAATCCCCATGCCCACCGCCCCCCCTTCCAACGTGTCGCTGCCCGTCGAGCGGGAGGTCCAGGCCGCCATGGAGGGGCAGCGGGCCCTGGCCGCGTTCCTGGCCACGCGCCTCGAAACGCAGCAGATCCAGATCTTCGACGACAGGAATCAGGCGCATCGCGTGGAACTGCCCACCTCCGCGCTGCGCCTGTTGGTGGACATCCTGGCCGAGCTTGCCGAGGGCAATGCCGTCAAGGTGGTGCCGGTCCATGCCGAGCTCACGACCCAGGAGGCGGCCGACATGCTCAACGTGTCGCGGCCGCACCTGGTCAAGCTGCTGGAAGAAGGTGCGCTGCCCTTCCATCGGGCCGGCAAGCATCGGCGCGTCCGGTTTGCCGACCTGATGCGATTCAAGGCCCGGCGAGACCAGGCCAGCGAGGACGCCATGGCGGCGTTGGCGAAGCAGGCACAGGAACTCGATATGGGCTACGAATGAGGCAGTCGCCATTCACGGTCGTCTACGACGCGTGCGTGCTGTATCCGGCGCCGTTGCGGGACTTCCTCATGTGGCTGGGCCTTTCGGGGCGCTTCCGGGCGCGCTGGAGCACGCGGATTCACGAGGAATGGAAGCGCAACCTGCGCCTCAACCGGCCGGACCTGCATGCGGACCAGATCGACCGCACGTCGGCCTTGATGGACCAGGCGATCCCGGACGCCCTCGTTTCGGGCCATGAAGATCTGGTCGCCGGATTGAATCTGCCAGACCCCGATGACCGGCACGTCCTTGCGGCGGCCATCCGCTGTGGGGCCAGCGTCATCGTGACCTTCAACGAGAAAGATTTTCCGAAGACTGCGCTTTCGCCCTACGGCGTCGAGGCGCAGCACCCGGACCTGTTCATCGACAACCTGTTCGACCTGGATGCGGCCGCTATCGTCACCGCGGCGCAGAAGCAGCGGGCACAGTTGAAGAATCCGCCGCTGGACGTGGACCGTTACCTCGATGTCCTGTTGCGACAAGGGCTGGTGCAGACCGTCAGGGCGCTTTCCACCTATCGGGCCATCCTTTGACCGAGGACGACGCCGCCGCCGCGTCGGTGCGGCGATTCCCGCGCTCTTTCTCCGCATGAATTGCGGAGAAAACCGGTTCCGGCGCGAGGCGGGCTACGCCGACCGCGCCGACGCCGGCACCCGCGCCCCCCCATCCGCCACCAGCGCCGCACCCGTCACGAACGACGCCTCGTCGCTCGCGAGGAACAGGCACGCGCCCGCCATCTCCTCGGCCGAGGCCATGCGCCCGAGCGCGATGCGCGCCACGGTCCGTGCATGCGCTGCTTCCTCGGAGATGCCGTGCTCGGCCGCGAGGTCGCGCATCTCCTGCCGGCTCATCGGCGTGTCGACCCAGCCGGGGCACAGGGCGTTGACGCGCACGCCGCGCGGCCCGTAGGCCTGCGCGGCCGAGCGCGTGAGCGCGACCACGCCGGCCTTGCTGGCGGCATAGCTCGCCATGCCGGCGCCGGCATTGAAGGCCGCCACCGAGGCGATGTTGACGATCGCGCCGCCGCCTTGCGCCACCATGCCCGGCAGCACCGCGCGCTGGCAGCGCATGGTGCCGCCGAGGTTGACCTCGTGCAGCCGCCGCCAGTCCTCGTCGTCGATGTCGGCCGCGTCGTCGTTGCGCACGATGCCGGCGCAGTTCACGAGCACGTCGATGCGGCCGAAGGCCGCGAGCACCGCGGCCACGGCCGCGCGCACGGCGGCGTCGTCGGTCACGTCGCAGTCGAGCGCGGGGCCGTCGCCCACCGGCTGCGGCCGCGGCCAGCCGGCGACCGCGACGCGCGCGCCCTCGCTCGCGAAGCGCGCGGCCACCGCGGCGCCGATGCCGCTCGCGGCGCCGACGACGAGGCAGGCCTTGCCTTGCAACCTTCCGTTGCTCATGCCTGCTCCGCGAAGAATGGGCTCTCGGGCAGGGTCGAGCCGCCGTCGACCACGAGGGTCTGCCCGGTGATGTAGCGCGCGGCGGGGCTCGCCAGGAAGCGCATCGCCAGGGCGATGTCCTCGGGCCGGCCCAGCTCGCCGATCGGGATGTGGCGCGCGATGCGCGCGGCCTTCGCGGGATCGGACAGCAGCGAGCCGCCCTGCTTGGCGATGTAGCCGGGCTCGACGCCGTTGACGGTGATGCCCTCGCGCGCGTACTCGAGCGCGGCGCTGCGGATGAAGCCGTTGACGCCGGCCTTGCTGGCCGCGTAGTGGGCGCTGCCGGGCATCGCGACGCGCGGGCCGGTCACGGAGGAGGTGACGAGCAGCCGTCCGCCGCCGCGCGCGCGCAGGTGCGGCACCGCCGCCTGCGCGAGCCAGAAGCAGGCCTTGAGGTTCACGGCCAGCGTGCGCTCGAGCTGCTCGTCGCTCATGGCATCGATGGCGGCCCAGGGATTGACGGCGGCGTTGTGGACCACGATGTCGAGCGCGCCGAACGCGCGCACCGCCTCGGCCACCGCGCGCTCGGCCTCGTCGCGCCGGCCGATGTCGCAGGCCAGCGCCTGCACGGCGAAGCCGCGCGCGCGCAGCTCGGCCGCCACGGCCTCGCCGGCGCTGCCGGTGCGGTTGGCGATCAGCACCGAGGCGCCGGCCTCGGCGAAGGCCTGCGCGATCGCGGCGCCGATGCCGCGTCCGCCGCCGGTGACCAGCGCGACCTTGCCCTGCAGACCGAAGGGATCGTTGCCGCTCATGCGCTGCACTCCCGCGCGAAATCGGCGAAGGCCGCATCGTGCTCGTCCACTTCGCGTTCGGTGGTGCCGGGGCAGCACAGCATCATGTTGTGGAAGGGCGTGATCAGCACGCCGCGGTTCATCATGTAGAGGTGCAGCAGCGCCTCGAGCTCGCCGTCGCGCGTGCGCCGCACGTCGGCGGCGTTGCGCGGCGCGTCGGGGCAGAACAGGGTCTCGACGCGCGCGCCGACCTGGGTCGCGTGCCAGGGCAGGCCGGCCCTGGCGATGCTCGCGTTCACGCCATCGGCCAGCCGCTCGGCGAGCGCGAGCATGCGATCGAAGGCCTCGGGCGTCAGCACCTGCGACAGCACCGCGCGCATCACGGCCACGGTGAGCGCATTGCCGGCCAGCGTGCCGCCGAAGCCTGCATGCGCCGACTGGCGCTTGGTGGGATGCAGCTTGGGCAGCACCTGCCACACGCGCTCGGCGGTCTCGGCGCTGAGGCCGAAGGCCGCGGCGGGAATGCCGCCGGCAATGGCCTTGCCGATCACGAACATGTCGGGTGCGAGGCCGTGCGCGCGCGTGTAGCCGCCGGGGCCGCTCGAGATGGTGTGGGTCTCGTCGATGACCAGCAGGGTGCCGGTCTCGCGCGTGAGGCGGCGCAGCGCATCGTGGAAGCCGGGCGCGGGCGCGATCATTCCGTAGTTGGTCATGGCCGGCTCGGCCAGCACGCAGGCCACGTCACCCGCGCGCAGCGCGCGTTCGAGCGCGGGCAGGTCGTTGAACTCGACCACGGCCGACAGGCGGTCGTGCGGGAAGCCGTTGGGATGGATGTCGTTGCGCATCGCGACCGCGCCATCGCGCAGCTCGACGTGCGCCTCTTCCACCGAGCCGTGGTAGCAGCCCGAGAACACCAGCACGCGCGGCCGGCCCGTGACCATGCGCGCGAGCCGGATGCAGGCGCGGTTGGCGTCCGAGGCCGAGGTCGTGAGGTTCCAGTAGGGCAGGCCGAAGCGGCGCGCGAGTTCCTCGCCGACCCAGGCCGCGTCGTCGGTGGGCAGCATCAGCGAGCTGCCGATGCGCGCCTGGCGCGCCAGCGCCTCGACCACCGCCGGGTGGCCATGGCCGCACATGCCGCCGGTGTCGCCGAGGCAGAAGTCGGCATAGCCGTGGCCGTCGACGTCGACGAAGCGCGCGCCGTAGGGCAGCTTGGCGTCCTGCACGTAGAGCGGCCAGCCGCCGATCCAGCGGCGCATCCAGTGCGAGGGTGCGCCGTAGAGCCAGGCCTGCTGGCCCTGCGCGAAGAGTTCGCCGGATCGCGCATGGGTGCGCGCGTAGCGCTCCTGCTCGGTGCGCATCAGGGCCTGCACGCGTTCGCGCGGCACGGTGGGTTCGAAGGTCGGGGTCATGGTCGTTGCGAAGAGGAAGAGGGAATGCCCAGCAGCGCGAGAGCCCGCGCGTAGCTCGCGGCCGGCTGCATCACGTCGAAGTGCACGCAGCGCAGGCCCGCGCGCTCGGCGCCGGCGATGTTGCGCAGCTGGTCGTCGACGAACACGCAGGCCTCGGCCGGCAGGCCGAGTTCGTCGAGGCACTGCCGGTAGGCGCGCGCATCGGGCTTGAGGATGCCGGTGTGGGTGGCGTCGACCACCACGTCGAAGGCCGCCATGAATGGCAGGCGGCGGCGGAAGTCGGCGCCGTAGAACAGGTCGAGCTCGTTCGAGAGGATCGCGAGCCGGCAGCCCGCGCGGCGCGCGGCTTCGATCGCGGCCAGCGCCTCGGGCCGGATCGCGGCCTCGGGATCGGCGCCGCGCGCGCGCTGCACGAAGGTCTCCATCGCCTCCCAGCGCTCGCCCACCAGCGCACCGACCTCGCGGGTGCGCGCCATCCAGTAGTCGCGCTCCGAGAGCTTGTCGGCCTGCATGTCGCGCCACAGCGGATCGCTCGCGAGGTCGAAGGGGCCGCGCCAGGTCAGCGTGCCGCGCGGCAGCGCGAGCGCTTCCTCGGTCAGCGCATGGGTCTCGAACAGCGTGCGGCTGATGACGCCGCCGAAGTCGAGCACCAGGGCCTGCGTTGTGCTCATGCCGGCCTCCCCGCGGGCACGGTGCCGTCGGCGACCCAGGCATCGAACACCTGCAGCGCGGCCTCGCAGAAGGCGGCGTCGTTGATGTGCGCGTCGAGCTCGATCATGCGCGTGGCGCCGACGCTGTCGCGCAGCGCGCCGGTGAAGGCGGCCAGGCCTTCGGGATCGTGCAGCGGCTCGCCGGGCCGGTCCCAGCCCTCGATGCCCTGCAGCGGCAGCAGCACGCAGGTGGCGCCTTCGGCGCGTGCCAGGCGGCTGGCAATCTCGGTCGCCACGCCGCGCCGGAATTCGGGCGCGCTGAGCGCCGAGGCCAGCAGCCGGTTGTGCGTGTGGGCCGGCCGGCCTTCGAGGCCTCGGGGCGTGGGTTGCCAGGCCGGGAAATCGAGCATGTCGATGGCGCCCGGCGCCACGATCTGCGGCGTGCCGGCGCGGCCGGCGCCCAGCAGCCGGTCGGGCCCCGCGGTCACGCAGGAGCCGCCGAGCTGGTTCGCCAGTTCCTGCAGGCTGAAGTCCATCACGGCGCAGAAGCGGCCCTCGGCGGCCAGCGCCTCGAAGGCGCGCCCGCCCATGCCGGTGGTGTGGAACACCGCGACCTCGTAGCCGCGCGCCTCGAGCGCGGGCTTGAGCGTCTTCATGTAGGTCAGCGCGCTCGAGCCCAGCGAGGTCATGCCGACCAGCGGCCGCTCGAAGGCCGGCGCGCGCGCCTGGCGGCAGGCGCCGAGCACCGCGCCCGCGGCCTGACTCAGGGCCGAGCGGCACAGGCTGTTGAGGCCGTAGAGGCCGCCGGCCCACAGCACCATGATCAGGTCGGGCGGTATGCGTTCGGGCGGCAGCAGGTGCGAGTAGGCGATAGTCGAGACCACCACCTTCGGCACGCCCAGTGGCAGCGCCTGCGCCACCTCGAGCGCGAGATCGGTGCCCATGGTGCCGCCGAGCGCCAGCAGGCCGTCGATGCGGCCCTCGGCATGCCAGCGCGCGGCCAGCCTGGCGGCGCCGCGCGCCATCAGGGTCATGGCGCTGTTCTCGTCGCCGCTGGCCGCCACCTCGGCCACGCTGCGGCCGGCAGCCGTGGCCACCTCGGCATTCGTGATCTCGGGCACGAAGGGCGCGCCGTCGAGCACGCCCACGTCCATCACCGCCACGCGGCCGCCGCCGGCCTCGATGCACTCGCGCATGAACAGCAGCTCGGCGCTCTTGGTGTCGGCGGTGCCGATCAGCAGGACGGTCGGCACCTTGCTCACAGCGTGGCTTCCACGTCGGCGAAGGCGCCCTCGAGCGCATCGACCATGTAGTCGACTTCCTCGCGCGTGATGACCAGCGGCGGCGACAGGATCAGGTTCGGGCCCGAGATGCGCACCATGAGACCGCGCTTGTAGGCCGCCTGCGCCACCTTCGCGGCGATCGGGTTGCCGCGCGGCAGCGTGGTGCGCGTGGCCTTGTCGGCCACCATCTCGATGCCGAGCATCAGGCCCATGCCGCGCACGTCGCCCACGAAGCTGAAGCGGTCGACGAAGGGCCGCACGCGCGCCTGGAAATGCGCGCCCACGCGCGCCGCGTTGCCGGGCACGTCGAGTGCCTCGATCTGGTCGAGCGTGGCGAGCGCCGCGGCCGCGGCCACCGGATGCGCGCTGTAGGTGTAGCCATGGCCCACCGCGGCCTGGCCCGTGGGGTCGTCGAGGAAGACCTCGGCCACCTTGGCGCCGATGGCGGTGGCGCCCAGCGGCACGTAGCCCGAGGAGATGCCCTTGGCCAGGCACCAGAGGTCGGCCTTGACGTTCCACAGCCGCGTGCCGAACAGCGCGCCGCCGCGGCCGAAGCCGGTGACGACCTCGTCAGCGATCAGCAGCACGCCGTACCTGTCGCAGATCTCGCGCACGCGCGGCCAGTAGTTGGGCGGCGGCACGATCACGCCGCCGGCGCCCTGGATCGGCTCGGCGATGAAGGCGGCCACGGTATCGGGCCCCTGGAACTGGATCTCGCGCTCGAGCAGCGTGGCGCAGATCTCGCCGAGCGCCTCGGGGTCCTGCGTGTAGGGATTGCGGTAGAGCCACGGCGTGTCGACGTGGAAGCAGCCGGGCAGCAGGGGCTCGTAGGCGCGGCGGAAGTTGAGGTTGCCGTTCACGCTCATGCCGCCGAAGTGCACGCCGTGGTAGCCCTGGCGCAGCGCGATGAACTTGTGGCGGTCGGCCTGGCCCTGCAGCTTCCAGTACTGGCGCGCGAGCTTGAGCGCGCCCTCCACCGCGTCGGAGCCGCCGTTGCTGAAGAACACCGCGGCCACGCCGTCGGGTTCCATCGTCTGCACGATGCGCTTCGACAGCTCGATCGCGCGCGGATGCGTGGTGCCGCGGAACACGTTGTAGAAGGGCAGCTCGTCGAGCTGCGCGACGATGGCGTCGCGCACGGCCTGGTTGCTGTGGCCCAGGTTCGCGGCCCACAGGCCACCGACGCCGTCGAGCATCTTGTGGCCGTCCACGTCCCAGATCCAGCAGCCCTGGCCGCGCGCGACGATGTCGGGCTTGCTCTTCTGCATGGTCTGCGGATGGGCCATGGGGTGCCACAGGTAGCGGGCGTTGTCTTCCTTGAGTGCGTCGATGTCTGTTGTCGTCATGCGGGGACTCCCACGGTGATGGTCTTGAGTTCGGTGTAGTGCAGCAGGCCCTCGGCGCCCATCTCCTGGCCGATGCCGCTCTGCTTCCAGCCGCCGAAGGGCATCTCGGGCTGCGAGACGCCGAAGTGGTTGATGCCGACCATGCCGGCCTCGAGCGCTTCGCCCAGGCGGTGCGCGGTCCGCAGGTCGCGCGTGAAGGCATAGGCGCCGAGGCCGTAGGGCAGGGCGTTGGCGGCGGTGATGGCTTCGTCGAGCGTGTCGTAGGGCTGCAGCACCGCGATCGGGCCGAAGGGCTCCTGGCGCATCACGCGGCTGTCGTCGGGCGCATCGGCGATCACCGTGGGCTCGAAGAAGTAGCCGGGCCGCGCGATGCGCCGGCCGCCGCACAGCAGCCGCGCGCCGCGGTCGACGGCATCGTCGACGAAGCGCTGCATGTCCTCGATGCGGCGCGCATGCGCGAGCGGGCCCATCTGCGTCGCGGGATCGGTGCCGGCACCGATGCGCAGCGCGCGCGCGGCCTGCACGAAGGCCTCGGCCCATTCATCGAAGCGCGCGCGCGGCAGGTAGAAGCGGATCGGCGAGGCGCAGACCTGGCCCGCGTTGCGGAACTTGGCGGCGATCGAGTTCCTGAGCGCGAACGCGAAGTCGGCGTCCTCGCAGACGATCACCGGCGCGTGGCCGCCGAGCTCACCCGTGAAGCGCTTGACGTGGCGCGCCGCCTGTTCGCCGAGCAGCTGGCCCACCGCGACCGAGCCGGTGAACGAGACCTTGGCGATCGCGGGATGGTCGATGAGGAACGAGGACACCTCGGCCGGATCGCCGCACACCATGTTGAGCGCATCGGGCGGCACGCCCGCGTCGAGGAAGGCGCGCACCAGCAGCATGCAGGTGCCCGGCGTCTCCTCGGCCGGCTTGATGACCACGCTGCAGCCCGCGGCCAGTGCGCTCGCGAGCTTGCGCGTCGGCAGGTTGGCCGGGAAGTTCCACGGCGTGAAGGCCGCCACGGGGCCGACCGGCTGGCGCGTGACCGCCTGCGAGAGGATGCCCTCGACGCGCGGCGGCACCAGCCGGCCGTACAGGCGCTTGGCTTCCTCGGCCTGGAAGTCGACGATGTCGGCCGACAGCGTGACCTCGCGCAGCGACTCGGCCAGCGGCTTGCCCTGTTCGAGCGTGAGCACCTGCGCGATGGCCTTCGCCCGGTCGCGGATCGTCTGCGCGGCGGTGCGCAGGATGTTGCAGCGCTCGAGCGCACTCTTCGCGCGCCAGAGCGCGAAGCCGCGGCGCGCGGACTCGGCGGCCTGCGCGAGTTCGTCGCGGCTGGCGAGCGGCAGTTGCGCGAGGGTGGCTTCGGTGGCGGGATCGACGACGGCGCGCTGGCCGCCCGCGGTTTGCGTGCGCCATCGGCCGGCGATGTGCAGGGCGAGTTCGGGATAGTCCATGCCGCGACGATAGGGATCGCACCCCCCGCCGCGTTATCGAAAACTGGCAAACCTCGTGCGTCCATCGTCGCGATGCATGAACGCGTTCCTATACTGTCCGCGCACTCCACCTCCTCACTCGCACCGTGCCCCGTTCACGCAACTCCTCGCCGCCGCGCTCGATCGCCGATGCCTTCGACCTCGAGACCTTCCTGCCGTTCCAGCTCTCGGTGGTCGCCAATCGCGTGAGCCAGTCGGTGGGCCAGGCGATCGCCGGCCGCTTCGCGCTGCAGATCCCCGAGTGGCGCATCGTGGTGGTGCTCGGCAAGTACGGCGCGCTGTCGGCGCTCGAGATCGCGCGCAAGACCAGCATGGACAAGGCACGCGTGAGCCGCGCGCAGCATCGGCTGGTCGATCTCGGCCTGGCCAACATGCACCCTTCCGCCGAGGACCGGCGCAAGGTCATCGTCTCGCTGGAAGAGGAAGGCCTCGCGCTCTACCGCGACATGGTGCCGCTCGCGCACGACACCGCGCAGCGGCTGTTCGCGCAGCTCTCGGCCGACGAGCGGCGCGTGCTGCAGGCCCTCGTGCAGAAGCTGTTCGACAGCACCTCGGGTTTCGAGCCCAGCGGCGAGCTCGAGTAGGCGGGTTACAGGCCCTGGAGGTAGTGGGCCTTCTGCGCGGGGTAGTAGTCGCCGAAGGACGGCAGCGCGCGGCCCTCGCGCGCGGCGACCAGCATGTCGAGGTAGTACTCCCAGCCCGGTCCCACCTCTGCCGCGAGCGCGGGATCGCTCAGTCGCTGCACGAAGCGCAGCGTGGTGACGTCGTTCTCCTGCGCGAGCGTCAGCTCCATGCGCCACTCACCGAACTCGTCCACGGTCGCCACCGCGAGGCGATGTGGCGCCTCGCAGGCATCGATCCTCAGGTCGGTCCAGGGCTGGTCCTTTTCGTGCACCAGCTGGAGCCGCACCGTCATGCCCTGGCCGGCCTCGCCTTCCCAGGGTCCGAACCAGAGCGCGGTCTTCTCGGGCCTCGTGATGCTGGCCCAGACGTCGTCGATGGGCGCGCGAAACCTGCGCTCGATGATCAGGTCGTTTCCTTGAAGCCGGCCGGTGGCTTGGGGGCTCATGCAGTCTCCTGGCGTTCGTGGATCGCCAGGCATTCTCTTCGGGTCGCACGGATCCGATGGCATTCGGACCTGGGCGCCGAGGGTTTCTCCCGGTGCTTTGAGATCGTTGTCAACGAAACAATCTGGTCTGGAGCTTGCTTCGGTCCAGGGGATCCCCGTCCCGTGGATATCCGCCATGAACTGCCAGACCGCCTCCACCCCCCGCCTTCCCATCGAGCGCTGGACCCTCACCACGCACGACATCGACGCCTATGCCAGCAGCCAGAGCGGCTGGCACCTGGAGTGCGACATGCTCTCGGGCGGCAGCTTCGCGGGCTTTCTCGACCATGTGCAGCTGCCGGGCCTGCGGCTGGTGCGCGAGACCACCAACCGCGCGCTGCGCCAGCACGGCGAGATGAATCCGGAGTGCTGCGGCTTCGCGCTGACCTGCCGGCAGGAGGGCGAGGCGCGCTTCTCGGGCCAGCGGCTCGACACCGGATCGGTGATGGTCGGGCGCTGCGACGAGCTCGACCTGTGCAGTCCGCCGGGCTTCGAGCTGATGGGCATCGTGGTCGACAACGCGCTGCTGCGCTCGCTGGCCGAGCGCCTCGACGAGCGCGGCCCGCCGGCCTGGCTGGCGCGGCGCGTGGTGCTGCACTTCGACGACGCGACCATGCGCGCGCTGCGCGGCACGCTGCTCGGCGCCTTCGCCGCGCTCGACGCGATGCCCGCTCTGCTCGCCGACCCGACCGCCACCACGCAGCTGCGCGACGACGTGCTGCTGGCCTGGCTCGAGGCGCTGCCCGAGGACGTGGACCTGCGCGAGCTGCGCTCCACCGAGGCGCAGCGCCGCGTGGTGCGCCGTGCCTGCGAGCTGATGATGTCGCGGCCCGACGAGCCGCTGTCGATGCTCGAGGTCTGCAGCCGCATCGGCGCGAGTCAGCGCAAGCTCAACTACTGCTTCCAGGAAACGCTGGGCCTGAGCCCTGCGCGCTACCTCAGGGCGTTGCGCCTCAACGGCGTGCGGCGCGAGCTCAAGCGCCTCGGTGCCGGCTCGGTGCAGGACGTCGCGGCGCACTGGGGCTTCTGGCACCTGAGCCAGTTCGCGACCGACTACCGGCGCCAGTTCGGCGAGCTGCCGTCGCAGACGCTGCGTGGCGCGGCGCTGATGCACCACTGAAGGGCCCACCGGGCGACCCAGGGGAATCCCGGGGGCCGCGGCACGCCAGGTTTGCCAATTCTTGATATCCGCTTCGCGGCGCGATCGCTATCGTCGATCGCCATATGTCGTCCTTTCCGTCCACCTTGCCGAGCGCCCGCGCGCTCGCCGCCGCGCTGAAGCGCCGCGAGCTGTCGTGCCGCGAACTGATGCAGGCCTGCCTGGCGCGCATCGAGAGCCTCAACCCGAAGGTCAATGCGCTGGTCTCGCTGCAGCCGCCCGAACGGATGCTGCGCGAGGCCGATGCCTGCGACGAGCAGCTGGCGCGCGGCGAGCCGGTGGGCCGGCTGCACGGCTTTCCGATGGCGCCCAAGGACTTCGTGGCCACCGCCGGCATTCCCACCACCATGGGCAGCCCGCTGTTCGCCAACCAGCTCGTGCCGCACGACGCGATCATGGTCGAGCGGCTGCGCCGCGCCGGCGCGATCTTCGTCGGGCGCAGCAACACGCCCGAGTTCGGCCTGGGCTCGCACACCTACAACACGGTGTTCGGCACCACGCGCAACGCCTGGAACCTCGACCGCGCGGCCGGCGGCAGCAGCGGCGGTGCCGCGGTGGCGCTTGCGCTGCAGATGCTGCCCGTGGCCGACGGCAGCGACATGATGGGTTCGCTGCGCAATCCGGCGGCCTGGAACCATGTCTACGGTCTGCGGCCCTCGCTGGGCAGCGTGCCGACCGGGCCCGGCCCCGAGCTGTTCTTCCAGCAACTGGGTTGCGAAGGGCCGATGGGCCGCACGCCCGAGGACGTGGCCTGGCTGCTGTCGGTGCAGGCCGGCCACGATCCGCGCTCGCCGCTGAGCCTGGCCGGCGACGGCGAGGCCTTCGCGCAGCCGCTCGATGCCGAGCTGCGCGGCACGCGCGTGGCCTGGCTCGGCGACCTCGGCGGCCACCTGGCGATGGACCCCGGCGTGATGGCGCTGTGCGAGGCGGCGCTGCGCCACTTCGACACCCTGGGCTGCACGGTCGAGCCGGCCGTGCCCGATTTCGACTTCGACGCGCTGTGGACCGCCTGGCTGCGCCTGCGCGGCTTCATCGTGGCCGGCGCGCTGCGGGGCCTGCATGCCGATCCGGCGCTGCGCGCGAAGCTCAAGCCCGAGGCCTGCTGGGAGATCGAGCAGGGCCAGCGGCTGGCCGTGCCCGCGCTGCACGAGGCCGCGGTCACGCGCACACGGTGGCATGCCACGCTGCTGAAGCTGTTCGAGCGCTTCGACGTGCTGGTGCTGCCGGCCGCGCAGGCCTTTCCGCTGCCGGCCGAGCTGCACTGGCCGCGCGAGGTCGGCGGCCGCGCGATGGACACCTACCACCGCTGGATGGAAGTGACCATCGGCCCCTCGCTCGCGGGCCTGCCCGCGATGGCGGTGCCGGCCGGCTTCTCGCCCGACGGCGCGACGCGCGGCCTGCCGAT
Source organism: Variovorax endophyticus (assembly GCF_025376855.1). Taxonomy (NCBI): domain Bacteria; kingdom Pseudomonadati; phylum Pseudomonadota; class Betaproteobacteria; order Burkholderiales; family Comamonadaceae; genus Variovorax; species Variovorax endophyticus. The sequence continues at coordinate 79,116 of NZ_JAHUTH010000028.1, read as the reverse complement.
GGGCCTGCAGCTGATCGGCCGGCCCGGCGCCGACCTCGAGGTGCTGCGGCTCGCGCACGGCTGGCACCAGGCCGTGCCCTTCGCCGATGCGCGCTCGCCGCTATTGGCCGTGGCCTGAATTTCCGAGAACAGACAACAACCACCCGAGGAGTAAAGCGCATGCGCAGACGTTCGATGATCGGTGCCGGCCTGGCGGCCGGCCTGTCCACCATGGCCGGCTCCGTCCTGGCCCAGGGGCTGGCCGGCAAGACCCTGAACCTGATCGTTCCCTACCCGGCCGGCGGCGGCTCCGACATCAACGCGCGGCTGGCCGCGCCCGAGCTGTCGCGGCTGCTGGGCCAGCCGGCCGTGATCGACAACGTGCCCGGCGCCAGCGGATCGCTGGGCGTGATGAAGGCCGCCAACGGCGCGGCCGACGGCTCGGTGCTGCTGATGGGCTCGCCGATGGAGCTGATGCTCACGCCGCTCACGCTCGCGAGCGCGCGCTACAAGGCCGAGGACTTCCGCCCCATCGGCATGATGGCCGTGACCTCGATGGTGCTGCTGGCGCGCAAGGACCTGGGCCCGGGCAGCGTCGACGAGCTGATCGCGCAGCTGCGCAAGCCCGACGCCAAGGAGCTGAGCTACGGCAGCATCGGCCCGGGCTCGCTCTACCACCTGCTGGGCGAGCGCTTCACGCAGCAGACCGGCACGAAGATGCTGCACGTGCCCTACAAGGGCTTCGCGCCGATCATCAACGACCTGCTCGGCGGCCAGATCGACCTGGTGTTCGCGCCGCTGGCCGGCAACGTGCCCGACCTGCTGGACGCCGGCAAGGTCAAGGCGCTGGGCATCGCGGCCGCCACGCCGCACGAGCGCTTCGGCGCCATTCCGCTGATCCGCGCCAGCAAGGGGCTCGACGACTTCGTCTACAGCCTCTGGGCCGGCGCGCAGGTGTCGCAGCGCGTGCCCGAGGAGACGCAGCAGCGGCTGCACGTGGCCTTCAACGAGATGATGCGCAAGCCCGAACTGCGCCGCGCCATCGAGCTCGGCGGCAGCAAGGTGGCGCCCGAGCAGACGCTGGCCGAGCTGCGCCGCGGCTACCAGGCCGACGTGGAGCGCTACCGCGCGATCGCCAAGTCGGTCAACCTGCGCCCCGAATGAGGGCGGCGGCTGCGGCCTGCGATTTGCCAGTTTTCGATAACGGCGAGCCGGCGCGCGGAGGGAGGATGCGGCCCTGTCCATCCTCCATCGCCAAGGAGCATTCCATGCCCGCCGCTTTCCCTTTTGCAGCCTCCGGCGCGCTGACGCGCCGCCAACTCGTCATCGGCGGCGGCGCGGCCGCGCTGGCCGGCGTGCCCGCGCTGTCGCACGCGCAGTCTAAGACGATCAAGATCGGCTACCTCACGACCTTGTCGGGCGTGCGCGCCAATTTCGGCGAGGCCGACCCCTGGAGCCTAGAGCGCGTGCGCGCCGCGCTGAAGGACGGTCTCACCATCGCGGGCACCAATTACAAGGTCGAGATCGTGGTGCGCGACACCCAGTCCGATGCCAACCGCGGCGCCACGATGTCGAGCGAGCTGCTGCTGCGCGAGAAGGTCGACCTGCTGCTGGTGCAGGACAGCGACGCCGCGCTCGCGGCCGGCCAGCTCTGCGACGTCAACGGCGTGCCGATGGTCTCGACCATGGGCCCGTGGCAGGCCATCACCTTCGGCCGGGGCTCCACGCCGCAGAAGGGCTTTCCGTTCTCGTTCCATTTCTTCTGGGGCGCCGACGACGTGCTGAAGAACTTCTTTGGCATGTGGGAGCCGCTGAAGGTGGAGCGCTCGCTGGGCACGCTCTACATCGACAACGGCCCGGGCCATGCCTTCGCCGATCCGACCAACGGCATCCCGGGCGGCGCGAAGCAGCGCGGCTACAAGGAGACCAACGGCGGCTTCTTCAAGATCGCGACCGACGACTTCAGCAACCAGGTCTCGAGCTTCAAGGCGGCGCGCGCGAATATCGTCTCGGGCTTCGCCTATGCCAACCACTTCGCCACCTTCTGGAAGCAGGCACAGCAGTCGGGCTACCGGCCCGAGGTGGTGACCATGGCGGCGGCCTTCCTGTTCCCGAGCGCGGTCGAGTCGCTGGGCGCGGCCGGCAACGGCATGTCGACCGAGGTCTGGTGGACGCCCAACTTCCCGTTCAAGTCCTCGCTGACCGGCCAGAGCGCCAAGGCACTGGCGGCCGACTGGGAGAGCTCCACCGGCAAGCAGTGGACCCAGCCCATCGGCTACGGCCATGCGCTGTTCGAGGTCGGCATCGCGGCGCTGAAGAACGCGACCAATCCAAAAGACAAGAAGGCGGTGCGCGATGCGCTGGCCAATCTGCAGCTCGACTCGGTGGTCGGGCGCATCGACTTCAAGGGCAGCCTGATCAAGAGCGTGGCCGTCACGCCGATGGTGGCGGGCCAGTGGCGCAAGACCGCCGCGGGCGCGAAGTTCCCGTACGAGCTGGTGATCACGCACAACAGCACCGCGAAGCAGATCCCGGTGGAAGACGAACTCAAGCTGCTGTCGCAGCTCAAGGCCTGAGCCCGCGACGCATGACCGATTGCCTCGTCATCGACGGCCTGTGCAAGCGCTACGGCGAGATCGTGGTGGCCGACGGCGTGTCGCTCGCGCTCGCGCGCGGCCAGTGCCTCGGCGTGGTCGGCCCCAACGGGGCCGGCAAGAGCTCGCTGTTCAACCTGATCACCGGCGTGGCCGTGCCCGATGCCGGCAGCATCCGGCTCGAGGGCCGCGAGCTGGTGGGCCTGCGCGCCGATGCGCGCGCGCGGCTGGGCGTGGCGCGCGCCTTCCAGATCCCGCAGCCCTTCGCGCACCTGAGCGCCTACGAGAACGCGCTGGCCGCCGCCAGCTTCGCGGCGCGGCTGCCGCGCGCGCAGGCCGCGCAGCTGGCCTGGGAGGTGCTCGAGCGCACCGGCCTGGCCGACCGCGCCGAGTTGCCCGCGGGCCGGCTGCCGCTGCTCGACCGCAAGAGGCTCGAGCTGGCCAAGGGCCTCGCGGCCCGGCCGCACCTGCTGCTGCTCGACGAGATCGCGGGCGGCCTGACCGAGGCCGAGGTGCAGCTGCTGGTCGCGCTCGTGCTCGAGCTCAAGCGCGACGTGGCGATGATCTGGATCGAGCACATCGCGCAGGCGCTGATGGCGGTGGCCGACCGCATCATGGTGCTGAACTTCGGCCGCAAGCTGCTCGAGGACGCGCCGGCCGCCGCGATGGCCAGCCGCGAGGTGCGCGAGATCTACATGGGCGTGGGAGAAGACGCAGAGGAGGCCGCCCATGCCGCTGCTTGAAGTGCGAGACCTCTGCAGCCACTATGGCGACCTGCAGGCGCTGTTCGACCTGTCGCTCGACGTGGGCGAGGGCGAGGCCACGGCGCTGATCGGCGCCAACGGGGCCGGCAAGTCCACGCTGATCCGCGCCATCGCGGGCCTGGGCCGGCGCAGCCGCGGCACGGTGCGCTTCGACGGCCAGGCCATCGAGGCCGAGCCGGCCGAGCGCATCGCGCGCCGCGGCATCGCGCTGGTGCCCGAGGGCCGGATGCTGTTCGCCTCGCTCACGGTGGAGGAGAACCTGCGCATGGGCGCGCTGTGCGGCCGGGCCGGCCACTGGAACCTGGCCACCGTCTATGCCCTGTTCCCGATCCTGCGCGAGTTCAGGCACCGGCCGTCCACGCGGCTGTCGGGCGGCCAGCAGCAGATGGTGAGCATCGGCCGCGCGCTGATGGCCAACCCGCGGCTGATGCTGTGCGACGAGATCTCGCTGGGCCTGGCGCCGGTGGTGGTCGCGCAGATCTACCGCGCCTTCGGCGACATCCAGGCGCAGGGCACGGCGCTGCTGGTCGTGGAGCAGGACGTGACGCGCGCCTGCCGCATCGCGCAGCGCGTGTACTGCCTGCTCAAGGGCCGCGTCACGCTGGCCGGCCCCGCGTCGGACTTCAGCGCGCAGCAGATCGCCAACGCCTACTTCGGGCACTGAGAAAAGCACCATGGCCTGGATCGAAACCCTCATCAACGGCGTGCTGCTCGGCGGCCTCTATGCGCTCTTCGGCCTCGGGCTGGCGCTGGTCTTCGGCGTGATGCGCATGGTCAACCTCGCGCACGGCGAGTTCGTCGTGCTCGCGGCCTACTTCGCGGTGTTCCTGGCCGCGCAGTTTCCGCAGGTGTCGCCGCTGCTGCTGCTGGTGCCGGTGGCGCTGGCCGCCTTCGGCACCGGCTACCTGCTGCAGCGGCTGCTGCTCAACCGCGCGGTGGCGACCGACGATCCGCTCACGCCCGTGCTGGTGACCTTCGGCATCGCGGTGGTGCTGCGCAACCTGATGGTCGAGCTGTTCGGCGCCGACCCGCGCGCGCTCGACGGCGGCGCGCTGGCCACGGCCGGCTTCGAGATCGGCGGCCTGCGCATCGGCTGGTATCCGGTGCTGGTGCTGGGGCTCGCGGTGCTGGCCTTCGGCGCGCTGCAGTGGCTGCTGCGGCACTCGCGCTTCGGCCTGATCGTGCGCGCCACCTCCGACCACCGCGAGATCGTGCGCACCATGGGCGTGCGGCCGCGCCATGTGTATGGCGTGGTCATGGGGCTGTCGCTGGCCTTCGCCTCGGTGGCGGGGCTGCTGCTGGCGCTGCGCAGTTCGTTCACGCCGTTCTCGGGCGTGGAGCGGCTGCTCGGCGCCTTCGAGGTCGTGATCATCGGCGGCATGGGCTCGTTCTGGGGCGCGCTGGCCGGCGGCATCGCGCTGGGCGTGGCGCAGCTCGCGGGGCAGCGCCTCGATTCCAACGCGGGCGCGCTCTATGCGCACCTGCTGTTCTTCATCGTCCTGATGGTGCGCCCGAACGGCATCGCGGGCCAACGGGCCTGACAGCCGATGCGCAACCCGTCTCTTCTTCCCTCGATCGGCTTCCTTGCGGCGGCCCTCGCCATCGCCTTCGCGCCCACGGTGGCTGATGCGGGCCTGCTGCGCCTGCTGAGCGAGGTGCTCCTGGTGCTGGCCATGGCCCAGATGTGGAACCTGCTGGCCGGCTACACCGGCCTGGTGTCGATGGGGCACCAGGCCTTCGTCGGCATCGGCGCCTACCTGGTGTTCGTGGTCTCCGACCGGCTCGAGCTCTCGCCCTACTGGATGGTGCCGCTGGCCGGCGTCGGCGCGGCGCTGCTGGCGGCCGCGGTGGCGCCGCTGATGTTCAGGCTGCGCGATGCCTACTTCTCGATCGGCATGTGGGTGCTGGCCGAGATCGTGCGGCTGCTGGTCGCCAAGTTCCCGCTGTTCGGTGGCGAATCGGGCGTGCCGCTGCAGGCGGTGCGGCTGGTCGATGCCGAGACCTTCCAGCGCAACGCGTTCTGGATCTCGGGCGCAATCGGCCTCGCGGCCGTGGCCGGCGTCTACCTGCTGATGCGCTCGCCCTTCGGCCTGGGGCTGATGGCGGTGCGCGACAACGAGCTGGCCGCCACCAGCATCGGCGTGAACGTCTGGCGCAACCGCTTCATCGCCTTCGTGCTCTCGGGCCTGGGCTTCGGGCTGGCCGGCGGCGCGCATTTCATGGGCACGATGTTCGTCTCGCCCGACTCGGCCTTCGACATCAACTGGGTCGTGACCGCGATGTTCATCGTCATCATCGGCGGCATCGGCACCATCGAGGGCCCGCTGATCGGCACGTTGATCTACTTCGGCCTGCGCGAGCTGTTCAACACCTGGTTCGCGATGTCGGGCGGCTGGTACCTGATCGCCATGGGCAGCATCGCGGTGGCCGTGATGCTGCTGGCGCCGCGCGGCCTCTGGGGCCTGGCGCGCGAGCGCTGGGGCTGGCGCGGCCTGAGCGTGCAGCGCCATCCGCCGCACGGGGCGGCATCGATTTCTTCCTCTTCTTCCATTTCCCACACCATCGAGGACGCAACGCATGAAGAACACCGCCTTCTTTCACGATGAACGCACCTTCTGGCACGTGCCGGGCGGGCTGCACGCCCTGTTCCTGCCGGTCGGCGGCTGGGTCCAGCCCATGGCCGGCAGCGGCATGGCCGAGTCGCCCGATTCCAAGCGCCGCATCAAGTCGCTGATGGACGTGTCGGGCCTGAGCGCGCAGCTCGACCTGCTGGGCGCGCCGATGGCGAGCGAGGAGGACCTGCGGCGCGTGCATCCCTCGAGCTATCTCGAGCAGTTCAAGGCCGCCAGCGATGCGGGCGGCGGCGATCTCGGCGAGGTCGCGCCCTTCGGTCCCGGCAGCTACGAGATCGCCAAGCTCTCGACCGGCCTGGCCATCGCCGCCATGGACAGCGTGCTGCAGGGCCGCCACCGCAACGCCTTCGCGCTCACGCGGCCGCCGGGCCACCACTGCCTGCGCGAGCACAGCATGGGCTTCTGCCTGTTCAACAACATCGCGGTGGCGATCGAGACCATGAAGGCGCGCCATGGCGTCAAGCGCGTGGCCGTGATCGACTGGGACGTGCACCACGGCAACGGCACGCAGGCGATCTTCTACGACCGCCCGGACGTGCTGACCGTCTCGCTGCACCAGGAGAACTGCTTCCCGCCCGGCTACAGCGGCGCCGAGGACCGCGGCGAGGGCGAGGGCCTGGGCTTTAACGTCAACGTGCCGCTGCAGCCCGGCGGCGGCCATGCGAGCTACATGTATGCCTTCGAGCGCATCGTGGCACCGGTGGTCGAGCGCTTCCGCCCCGAGCTGGTCGTGGTGGCCAGCGGCCTCGATGCCAACGCGGTCGACCCGCTCGCGCGCATGCAGCTGCATCCGGAATCGTTCCGCCAGATGATGAAGCAGGTCAACGCGCTCGCGGCGCGGCACAGCGAGGGCCGAGTGGTGGTGGTGCACGAGGGCGGCTATGCCGAGGCCTGCGTGCCCTTCTGCGGTCTCGCGGTGGTCGAGGAACTCTCGGGCCATCGCACCGAGGTGCAGGATCCGTTCACCGACTTCTTCGGCCTGCAGCAGCCCTCGGCGCGCTTCGATGCGTTCCAGCGCGGGCTGATCGACGAGATGGCGGCGCTGCACGGGCTCTGAGCGCGAGGCCGGCCGCGTTTCTCGTTGCCGGCGCTCAAAGCAGATCGGCGCGCAAATCGCGCACGCCGCGGCCCAGGCGTTCGCGCAGCAGCGCGCCGAGCGTGGAGCCGTCGGCATAGCCGACCTCGGCCGCGATGGCCTCGAGGTCGCTGCCATGCACCAGCGAGCGCGCGCGCTCGATCCGCAGGTCCTGGATGTAGGCCAGCGGCGACTTGCCGAGCACGGCCTGGCAGCGTCGCTGCAGCGTGCGCGGACTGGTCGCGAGCGCGCGCGCCGCCGTGTCGAGCGAGAAGCCCTGCTCGAGGTTGTCGCGCGCCCAGCGCTCGAAGCGCAGGATCGCGGGGTCGCGGGGTCGCGGGGTCGGCCTGCGCGAGATGGTGGGGCACGATGTACGGCGCCTGCGAGGAGCGCAGGTCTGCGAGCAGGTAGCGCGAGACCATGGCCGCGAGCTCGGGGCTGGCCTGCTAGATCAGCCACAGTGCCAGATCGAGGTGCCCCATCGCCGCGCCGGCCGTCACCACCCGGCCCGAGGGCACCAGCATGCGCGATTCGTCGAGAGCGACCTTCGGATAGCGCTGGCGGAACAGCGGGCCTAGCCACCTCGCAGGCATCGGGCCGCACGTGCACGGTGCAGTTCACCGGCTCCATCGGCGCCTGCGCGAGCAAGGGTTGCTGGTAGACCGCATCGACTGTCCGCGCGGCGCCGCGCGCGGCGGCCACCGTGTCGCCTTCCTTGCGCGCCACGGCGCCGGTGCGCGACGAGGCGCTGGCCAGCGCGGCGATCAGCTTCTCGGTCGAGTAGTCCGTGTTGGCGCCTTCGTCCCAGCGGATCTCGAGCGCGGCCAGGCCCTTGCGCGCCGCACCCATGTGGTCGGCCACCACCGCGCCTCGACCAGCAGCAGCCGGGCCGTGGCGCCGGCGCGGCGCATCGGCTCCCAGGTGCTGCGCACCGAGGTCGAGCCGCCCGTGATCTGCCCGCCGGTCAGCGGGTTCGAATAGCGCGTCTCGTCGGCGGGCGCGTGTTCGAGGCGAACGTGCCGAGGATCGATCTCGAGCTCCTCCGCGATCAGCAGCGCGAGGGCGGTGTAGATCCCCTGGCCCATCTCCACGCGCGGCATCACCAGCGTGACGAGGCCGTCGGTGCCGATGCGGACCACGGCGTTGGGCGCGAAGGCCTCGGGCCGGCCGGTCTCTTCGTCCCCGCGTCGAGCGCACGCGAATAGCGCGAAAGCGCTCGGCCCCGACCGCTCGAAAACCCTTGGCATCGATCTTGCGGAATCGCGCCAGAATCCAGTCTCGTTTTTGATCCTGGTTTCTTAAATAGTGCTTTTTGGTCGGGAATGCCGATTTTTCGAGGCGATGCGCCTCATGGCGGTGCACCCGCGCCAGAGCCACCGATCCATTCCCTCGAGTTTTGAGAAGTGAGCCACCTATGAAGAGTCTTGTAGTTGCCGCCGTCGCGCTGTCGACGGCTTGCTGCGCCTGCGCGCAGAGCAGTGTGTCGGTGCAGGGATTGATCGACGAGTACGCGGGATCGATGCGTTACGCGGGTGATCTCGGCCGCACCAAGGTCCTCGGAAGCGGCGGCATGACCACCTCGTTCTTCGGCTTCGCCGGCGGCGAGGACCTGGGCGGCGGGCTCAAGGCCTACTTCGCACTCAATTCCTTCTTTCGCGCCGACGCCGGCAAATCGGGCCGCTTCGATGGCGACCCCTACTTCGCGCGCGATGCCAACGTCGGCATCGCCGGTGCCTACGGCAGCCTGCAGCTCGGGCGCGCCGCGGCGCCGAACTTCATTCCGACGGTGCTGGTCAATCCCTTCGGCAACTCCTTCGCGTTCTCGCCGCTGGTGCTGCATGCCAACGTCAACACCGCGCGCTGGCTGTACCGCACCTCGCCGTCCGACACCGGCTGGAGCAACCAGCTCATCTACAGCACGCCGAACTTCGGCGGCCTGCGCGTGAACCTGCACTACCAGTTCGGCGAACAGTCCAGCGACACCGGCTACAAGGGCAAGAACAACACCGGCATCAGCGCGAGTTACGTCAGCGGGCCGCTCACGGTCGCGGGCTTCTACGAGCGCGATCAGATCTCCAACCCGGTCAACCCGGGCGTCATCACCGCCACGGTCGCCGGCGCGGTGGTGCCCACCACGTGCAAGGACTGGATGCTGGGCGGGGCCTACGACTTCGGCCTGCTCAAGGCCTATGCAAGCTACGGCCGGTCGAAGGCCGAGGTGACCGGCTATCGCGGGACCACGACTTCCCTCGGCGCCAGCGTGCCGGTCGGGTCGACCGCGGGGCAGATCCTCGCGGCCGTCGCGAGGACGAAGATCGCCGGCTCCTACGACGGCACCCGCACGACGGTGAGCCTGGCCTACGATCACTACCTGTCGAAGCGAACCGACGTCTATGCCGTCCTCATGCGCGATCTCGCGACCGCCATGGCGGGCGGCAATAGCTTCGGCGTCGGCATCCGCCACCGCTTCTAGCGGCCGCGCGAGCCGACGCCAGGCTCGATCCCCCGGTTTCCCTCGTTCCTTCCATCCATCACAGAGACAACCCGGTAAACTTTTTCTTGATTGATATCTTTTTCGATACTAGTATCGCAAATGAGCGAAACGGACTCCATGTCGAGACCGTTTCCATGGCCCATCCATCCGCCGGCGCCGGGCTTTCCGCGTCGAACCAGGAGTCCTGACGTGTCATCCACACTAGATTCGACCGCCTCCGCGCCGCGCGACGACGCCGTCTCGGGCTACGCCTGGAAGGCGCTGGCCGGTTCCGCCATCGGCTATGCGATGGACGGCTTCGACCTGCTGATCCTGGGCTTCATGCTCACGGCCATCTCGGCCGACCTGCACCTCACGCCGGGCCAGGCCGGCTCGCTGGTGAGCTGGACGCTGGTGGGCGCCGTCGTCGGCGGCATCGTCTTCGGTTCGCTCAGCGATCACTTCGGGCGCATCCGCGTGATGACCTGGACCATCGTCCTGTTCGCGGTGTTCACCGGCCTCTGTGCCTTCGCGCAGGGCTACTGGGACCTGCTGGTCTACCGGACCATCGCGGGCATCGGCCTGGGCGGCGAGTTCGGCATCGGCATGGCGCTGGCGGCCGAGGCCTGGCCCGCCAGGCATCGGGCACGCGTGTCTTCCTATGTGGCGCTGGGCTGGCAGCTGGGCGTGCTGGGCGCCGCCTTGCTCACGCCGCTGCTGATGCCGCACATCGGCTGGCGCGGCATGTTCCTGGTCGGCGTCGTGCCCGCGCTCGTGGCCTGGGTGATCCGCAACAAGCTGCACGAGCCCGAGGTGTTCGTGCGCAAGCCCAAGGTCCGGGGCTCGCGCCTGAGGTCCTTCAAGCTGCTGGTCAAGGACGCGCGGACGACCCGCACCAGCCTGGGCATCGTCGTGCTGTGCGCGGTGCAGAACTTCGGCTACTACGGGATCATGATCTGGATGCCGAGCTTTCTGGCCAACAAGCTCGGCTTCAACCTCACGAAGTCGGCCATGTGGACCTCGGTGACCATCCTCGGGATGATGCTGGGCATCTTCGTCTTCGGCCAGCTGGCCGACCGCATCGGGCGCAAGCCGAGCTTCCTGCTGTTCCAGGCCGGTGCCGTGGCGATGGTGCTGGCGTACTCCCAGCTGTCCGACCCGGTCTCGCTGCTGTGGGTCGGTGCCGTGCTCGGCATGTTCGTCAACGGCATGCTGGGCGGCTACGGCGCGCTGATCTCCGAGGCCTATCCCACGGAAGCACGCGCCACGGCGCAGAACGTGCTGTTCAACCTCGGCCGCGGCATCGGCGGCTTCGGCCCGGTGGTGGTCGGCGCGATGGTCGCCGCCTACTCGTTCCAGATCGCGATCGCGCTGCTCGCCGCGATCTACCTGGTCGACATGGTCGCCACCTACTTCCTCATTCCCGAACTCAAGGGCAAGGAGCTCGAATGATGCTCGCCGCCATCGACCACCAGTCGCCCGCGTGCAGGCCCGTGCATCCGCCGGTGCCTCAGGGTGAAGGCGCCTGCTTCCAGCGCAACGCGCAATCCGTGGCCTCGTATCGCTGCGAGGTCGCCGAGCACCGCTGGGTCAACGACCGGTACAAGTACCTGAAGCTCAGCGCGCCGGCCGACCTGGCGGGCGCGACCAGGCCCGGGCAGTTCTACCAACTGAAGTGCCCGACGACGAACGACCTCCAGCCCTTCCTGCTGCGCCCGATGAGCGTCTACGGCGTGGGGCCGGAGGCGGGCACGATCGAGTTCCTCTACAACGTCACCGGCACCGGAACCCACGCACTGGCCTCGCTGCCCGTCGGCGGCGCGATGGACATCGTCGGCCCGCTGGGCAACACCTTCACGCTGCCGCCGGGCGACGAACGCATCATGGTCGTCGCGCGCGGCGTCGGCCTGGCGACGATGGCGCCGCTGCTGCGGCAGGCGGCCAGGATGGGCATCGCGATCACGGCGGTGATGTCGGCGCGCGCGCCCAAGGACCTGATGCGCGACGAGTTCCTGCGCGGCGCCGAGGCGGACGTGCATTGCGTCTACGACTCCGACGGCAGCTCCTCGGTGGAGGCCATGGACACGCTGGTGCGCCGGCTGCTCGGCGAACGGCACCACGACGCCGTCTACACCTGCGGCTCGCACCGCGTGCTGATGCTGCTGCAACGCATCCTCGCCGACCATCCGGCCACCCGCGGCGAGGTGGCGATGGAACAGCGCATGGCCTGCGGCATGGGCGTGTGCCTGTCCTGCGTCCGGCTGTTCGACCGCGCGGGCGACAAGCAATTCCTGCGCGTCTGCCGTGAAGGTCCCGTGTTTCCCATCGGCGACGTGGTCGGGGAGGTGGAGTTTGGCTGATCTCAACGTCAGGGTCGGCGACGTCGGCCTGCGCAACCCGGTCATGCCGGCCTCGGGCTGCTTCGCCATCGAGTACGCGGAAGCGCTCGACTTCAACCGGCTGGGCGCGCTGGTGATCAAGAGCGTCTCGCCCAAGAGCCGTGCCGGCAACCCGACGCCGCGCGTGGCGGAAACCCGCGGCGGCATGCTCAACGCCATCGGCATTCCGAGCAAGGGCCTGGACTACTACCGCGAGACGGTGCTGCCGCCCTACACGCGCTTCGACACGCCCGTCGTGGTCTCGATCTCGGCGGACACGGTCGACGAGTTCGCCGACGCGGTGGCCGAGATGTCGCTGCCGGAAGTGGCGGTGATCGAGGCCAACATCTCCTGCCCCAACCTCGAGGCCGACGGCATGGCCTTCGCGATGACGCCCGAGACCACCTACAAGGTCGTGAGCGCAATCCGCCGCCGCACCCATCATCCCGTGTGGGCCAAGCTCACGCCCAATGCCTCGCATGTGGCAACGGTCGCGAGGGCCGCGGAAGAAGCCGGCGCCGATGCGCTCGTGATGGGCAACACGGTGCTGGCCATGTCGATCGACGTGCGCACCCGCAAGCCCATGCTCGGCAACGTGATGGGGGGGCTGTCGGGGCCGGCCATCAAGCCGATCGCGCTGCGCATGGTGCACCAGTGCTATCGCAGCGTGCGCATCCCGGTCATCGGCTGCGGCGGCATCGCGAGCGCGCACGACGCGGTCGAGTTCATGCTGGCCGGCGCGAGCGCGGTTCAGGTCGGCACGGCCTCCTTCATCGACCCCGGGGTGATGCAGAAGATCATCGACGGCCTGGTCGTGTACTGCGACGAGATGGGTGTGAAGAAAATCCGCGACCTGACCGGCCAGGTCAAGCTCGATCGCCAGCTCTCGGACCGCTGGCTGCGCTTCGCGCAGCAGTCGGGCTAGGGAGGGCAAGGACGATGAGCCTGCCGGGACTTCGCCCCATGGCCGAGAAGCTGTTCTCCGACGTGCGCGAGCTGACCTTCGACGGGGTCGGCGTCACGCGGCAGAGCTACGGCCGCGGCGAATCGGACACCGCCGACTATCTGCGCGCCTTCGCCGCGAGCGAAGGGCTCGAGGTCCGCGCCGACCGGGCCGCGAACCTCGTGTTCGGCCTGCCGCAGACCGCGGCGGCGAGCGCGGTCACGTGGTGCGGATCGCACATCGACTCGGTGCCGCAGGGCGGCAACTTCGACGGCTATGCGGGCGTGGTCGCGGGCCTCCTGTGTCTCGTCGCGCAGAAGGCCGGCGGCACGCCCTACGCGCGCCCGCTCGAGGTGATCGCGTTTCGCGGCGAGGAGAGCGCCTGGTTCGGCAAGGCCTACATGGGCTCCGGCGCGCTGTTCGGCAAGCTCAGCGAGAGCGACCTCGCGCTCAAGCAGCGCACCACCGGCGAATCGATGGAGGCCTGCATGCGCCGCTGCGGCGCCGACGTGGAGGCGATCCGCGCGCAGCAGCCGCTGCTCGACAAGGCGCGGATCAAGGCCTACCTCGAGCTGCACATCGAGCAGGGGCCGGTGATGGTCGCGCGCCAGCTCCCGCTGGCCGTGGTCTCGGGCATCCGCGGCAACGTGCGGCACAACCGCGTGGTCTGCCACGGCGACGCGCAGCATTCGGGCGTGGTGCCGCGCTGGCTGCGCCACGACGCCATGTTCGCAGTCGCCGACCTGATCATGCGCATCGACGAGCACTGGCGCGTGCTGTTGGAGCGCGGCACCGACCTGGTCGTGACCACGGGCATCGTCAGCACCGATCCGGCCGAGCATTCGATCTCGCGCATTCCGGGGCAGGTGAGCTTCAGCCTCGAGGCGCGCAGCAAGAGCACGGACACGCTCGAGGCCTTCTACCAGCTGATGCGCGCCGAATGCGGCTCGATCGAGCGCGAGCGCGGCGTGCGCTTCGAATTCGATCGGCGCCTGCTCAGCGATCCCGCGACCATGGACGAGGGCCTCTGCAGCGTGCTGTCCGAAGCCTGCGCCGCGCAAGAGGCGGCCTTCGAGCTCATTCCCAGCGGCGCGGGGCACGACGCCTCGCTGTTCGCCAATGCCGGCATCCCGAGCGGCATGTTGTTCGTGCGGAACCAGAACGGTTCGCACAACCCGAACGAAGCGATGGACATCGAGGATTTCATGCTCGGCGTCGGCGCGATGGATGCGGCCTTCGCCCGATTGAAGTGAGCCTTGCCATGACCCACCGTATCACCCTGCGCCGCCCCGACGACTGGCACCTGCATCTGCGCGACGGCGCCATGCTGCAGACGGTGCTGCCCTACAGCGCCGCGCAGTTCGGCCGCGCCATCGTCATGCCGAACCTCAAGACCCCCGTGACGACCACCGCGCTCGCGCGGGCTTACCGCGAGCGGATCGTGGCGGCCTTGCCGCCGGGCGCCGACTTCGTGCCGCTGATGACGGTCTACCTGTGCGACGGCACCTCCGCCGACGACCTGTGCCGGGGCTTCGAGGACGGCGTGCTGACCGCGGCGAAGCTGTATCCGGCCGGTGCGACCACGCAGTCGGAGCATGGCGTCACCTCGATCGCGAAGGTGGCACCGGTGCTCGAGACGATGCAGGCCATCGGCATGCCGCTGTTGCTGCACGGCGAGAGCACCGATCCGGCCGTCGACGTCTTCGACCGCGAGGCGGTGTTCATCGAGTCGACCCTGCGTCCGCTGCTGCACGACTTTCCCGCGCTCAAGGTGGTGCTGGAGCACATCACGACCGAGGAAGCGGCGGACTTCATCATGGCCGATGCGAGCGGCCGTCTCGCCGCGACGATCACGCCCCAGCACCTGATGTTCAACCGCAACGCGATCTTCACGGGCGGCATCCGGCCGCACCTCTATTGCCTGCCGGTGCTCAAGCGCGAGCGTCATCGCCTCGCGCTGCGCAGGGTGGCGACCTCGGGCGATGCACGCTTCTTCCTCGGAACCGACTCCGCGCCGCACCTTCGCACGCTGAAGGAGGCGGGTTGCGGCTGCGCCGGCATCTTCAACGCGCCGGTCGCGCTGCAGAGCTACTGCACCGTGTTCGAGGAGGAGGGCGCGCTCGACAAGCTCGAGGCCTTCGCGAGCCTCAACGGTCCGCGCTTCTACGGCCTCGCGTCCAACGAGGCGCGCGTGACGCTCGAGCGCGCGCCCTGGGAGGTGCCGCAGGACGTGGCACTTGCGGGGGGCGGGGCGCTCCATCCCTTCCTCGGGGGCAGCCGCCTGCCGTGGGCTCTGCGGGACGCGCCCGTGCCCGAGCCGGTCGCGGCGTGAATTCCCGTACCGCCTCGCGCCTCGCCGGTGACCGCGGATGTCGAAACTCGCCTATAGTTTCTTTTTCGATCCATAAAGTGGAAAACGAGATGGAAGCTGCGAATTCGACCTTCAAGTCATCGATCGACTACGTGGCGCTGGGCAACCGCCTGCGTGCCTACCGGGTGGGCGCCTCGCTGCTGGCCGAGGACGTGGCCGAGCGGCTGGGCATCTCGCGCGCGGTCGTGTACCGGCTCGAGAAGGGCGAGATCGTCAAGATCGAGACGCTCGAGCGCCTGGCCCACCTGCTCGACACCACGCTGGCGTCGCTGCTCGGCGTGGAGGTGGAGTACTACTCGACCGCGCTGGGCCTGTTCGAGCGCATGCGCCAGCTCGAGGAATCGTCCGACCGCATCCTCGCGCACTTCGAGCCGATCTCGCTGCTGCTGACCTCCGAAGACTACCTGCCGACCCTGCGCCAGATGCTGATCGAGGCATCGCCCAAGGGCGCGGGCAAGGGGCCGACCTCGGCCGACATCGACAAGATGCTGCAGATCATGCAGGAGCGCCGGGCCTTCTTCCAGCGCCGGCGTCCGCACATCGTGAGCCTGATCGGGCTGCGCGAACTCGAGCGTTTCGTCGATACCGGCCTGGTCGGCCGCATCGACCTGCCCGAGAGCGTGCGCACCGAGCGCCGGCTGGCGGCGCGCCGCGAGGTCGAGCGGATCGCCGACCTGATGGAGAGCGAGCCGATCGACGTGCAGATCGGACTGATCGACGACGCCATGCCGACCGCGACCTTCCAGGTGTTCTCCGGTCGCGCCGGCAGCGTGCTGGCCGTGAGCCCGTTCCGGCTCGGCGAGCTGCCCAACGTGCGCAACGGCATCGCGACCGTGACCGCCTCGCCTGAGGCGGTGCGCATGTACGAAGCCATGATCGGTAGGCTCTGGAAGGCCGCCTACAAGGGCAAGGCGGGTGCGACGCACCTGCGCAAATTGCTCGACCGAATTCACTAGCCAAAGGCTCGACCGCCATGACCATTGCCCCAGACCCGATCCGCCTCGAGGTCGCCGCCCGGCTGCTCGATGCCGGCTGCGTGACCTTGCGCACCGACGAGCCCTTCCGGCTTCCTTCGGGATGGGCGACGCCGGTCTACATGGATTGCCGGCGGCTCGTTTCCTTTCCCGAGGCGCGCCGCGCGCTGGTGGACCATGCCATCGAGCTGCTGAAAACCGATGGCTGCCTGGCCGGTGTCGGCTCGATCGCGGGCGGCGAGTCCAGCGGCATCGCGCTGGCGGCCTGGATCGCGGATGCGCTGGACCTGCCGATGCAGTACGTCCGCAAGCGCGCGATCGGCGCCCGCCAGGTCGAGGGCGTGGTGCGCGCCGGCGAGCGCGCGCTGCTGGTCGACGACATGATGGCGGCCGGCGCATCGAAGGCCAATTTCGCGCGGGCGCTGCGCGGCGTGGGTGCCGAGGTCAGTGATGTGCTCGTGCTGTTCGACTACGGCATGTTCGGCGCCGGCCGCATGCTGGCCGCACTGGGGCTGAAGGTCCACGCGCTGGCGAACTGGCACGACATCCGCGCGGTCGCGGCGCAACGAGACAGTTTCGGCCGCGAGGTGATCGCCGAGTTCGACGATTTCCTGCGCGATCCGGTCGCCTGGTCCGAGGCGCACGGCGGCAAGGGTTTCATCACTGACCACATCGAAGGCAACACACCATGAACTTCCAGGAAATCAGCACCCGCTTCGAGAACGACCTGTCGGGCTCCGACGCCTTCAAGCTGCTGTACCGCGGCGCCTTCGACCTCATGAAGTCGGATCTCGACAACGCGGGCCTCTACTTCGTCATCGGCGTGGCGGCGCAGGCCTTCGTCCAGAAGTACGAGGACCAGGGCATCACGGTGGAGTTCGCCGACAACGCCAAGGCCACGATGGTGGCCCTGAATACCCGGATCCTGGCCGCGCTGGCCGCCGAGCCCGCGCAGCGCTTGCGCATCCTCGGCGAGGTCGCGACCGAGTACGAGTGGAACGTCACGGCGTTCTGAACGCGTTCCGTTGGTCATTGCGCGCGCTTGCGTCATGACCCACTCGCTCAGAGATCGAGGACGAGCCGCGCGGAACAGCTGCGCGACACGCACGGCAGCATCAGCGTGCCCGATGCCTTCTCGGGCTCGGTGAGGAAGGAGTCGCGATGCTCGGGTTGGCCCTCGAGCACCGTGGTCATGCAGGTGCCGCAATGGCCTTCCTCGCACGAGGTCTCGATATGCACGCCGTGGGCGCGCAGCACCTCGACGATGCTCTGGCCCGCTTCCACCCGCGCCGAGATGCCCGAGGCGGCGGCGCAGACCTCGAATGCGGCCTGCGGCGCCAATGCGGCGGGAGGTGTCGAGCCCGCGCCGAAATACTCGAAGCGGACCTGGTCGGCCGGCCAGTTCGCCGCGGCCTGCCGCACGAGCTCCATGAAGGGGCGCGGTCCGCACAGGTAGAGGTACTTGCCCGGCGCCGGATTGCCGACGATCGATGCCAGCAGCTCGGGCAGCGCGTCGGGGCTGTAACCCTGGTGGTGCCGCACGGAAGGGGCCAGTGCCGCGCCCTCGAGCTGCCGACGGAAGGCGACGTGTTCCGCCGACTGCGCAAAGTAGTGCAGCTCGAGCGCTCGTCCGGCGCCGCTCAGGTGCGAGGCCATGCACAGCAGCGGCGTGATGCCGATGCCGCCCGCGACGAGGATGAAGCGCTCGCCGTCCGGCGCGAGCGGGAAGTGATTTCTCGGCGCGCCGATGGTGAGCACATCGCCTTCCTTCACGGACTCGTGCATGAACCGGGAGCCACCGCGCGAGCGCGGATCGCGCTTCACGCCGATGACATAGCGCCCCTCGCCATGGGGCGCGCAGAGCGAATACTGCCGGGTCTCGCCGCCGCCCACATCGACGTCGATGTGAGCGCCGGGCTCGTAGGGCGGCAGCGGCTCGGCGCCGATGGCGACCAGCTCGAAGGAACAGATGTCGGTGGCCTCGGGCACCTTGCGTTGGACTTTGACTTGCATGGGTATCGACGGAGTGGGTGGTGAGTGAATGGGGTATTCAGGCGGCGGGCCCGGCTTCGGCCGCGACCTCGCAGATGTAGGAGCGGTGCGGCGCCGAGCCGCTGATCGGGTCGAGATCGCCGTCGTCGACCAGCAGGTTGAAGTTGGAGCCCTGATCGGAAAGCGGTGCGTGCGCAGGCAGGCCCAGCTGCTCGTTGCCCTGCCACCAGCCGTACTGCGCGCAGACCACGCGCGGATCGAGGCTGGGATCGAGCGTGGCCTTGAAGCGCACCGAGCCGCTCGGCGAGCGCACGCGCACCCACATGCCGGGCTTGATGCCGCGCGCGGCGGCGGTGGCGGGGTTCATGGCCACGAGCGGGTCGGGTGCCTTGCTGCGCAGCGATGCGACCTGCCGGTGCTGGCTGTGGCAGTACTGCGGCAGCTTGGCCGAGGTCAGCACGAGCGGAAAGTCCGGGCTTCCTTCGCGAAGCCGCAGCTTCGGTAGCGGCGGCACGTACACCGGCAGCGGCGACTGGCCATTCCGGTGCAGCAGCGCCGAATAGATCTCGACCTTGCCGGTGTCGGTCGCGAAGCGGAAGCCCGCGCCGTGGTGCTTCTGGTAGCGCGTCTTCAGCGGATAACGGATGCCTTCGGGGTGCTGCCTCAAGGCCTCGAGGCCGATCCCCAGCGGCTCGAGCATGTAGCGCATACCCTCGTCGATGTCGCCGCCCCAGAACCGGTCGGCCAGCCCGAGCCGCTTCGCGAGCTCGAAGACGACCCAGGCATCGGAGCGACTCTCGCCCACCGGCGCCACCATCCGCGGTCGCAGCTGCACCAGTTCCTCGGCACCCTGGTTCACCTCGAAGCCGATGCGCAACGCCTCGCGCTCCCAGGGCGTGCCGATCGGCAGCACCACGTCGGCGTATTGGGCGGTCGGGGTCAGCGTCAGGTCGGCATGCACGAAGAAGTCGAGCTGGCGCAGCGCCTCGGCACCGCGCAGCGGGTTGGCATGCGCGAGCAGCAGGTTGGCGCCGAAGCCGACCACGCCGCGGATCGCATAGGGCTTGGCTTCGAGAATGGCGCGGTACAGCGTGTCGCTGCCGATGCAGCCCTGCGCGGCCGGGCCGAGTGGAAGCTCGTCGATGCCCATGCACTTCGCGAGCTGCGCCGCCGACAGCAGCTCCTTGCCCGATGCCTTGCGCGCCGGCGGATGCGCGAAGTCCACGTTGCCGCCGGCCGCGTCGAAGCTGCCGGTGAGCGCATAGAGCAGCGCGATGGCGCGGTCGGTCTGCGTCGCGTTGGTGTGTTGGCCGACGCCCGACCACGCGTAGTAGCTGACGGGGCGGTGCGCGAACAGCAGCCGTGCCGTGTCGCGCACCTGCTGCGCGGGGACCCAGCACAGTTCCTCGGCGCGTTCGGGCGACATGGCCTCGCACAGCTCGGCATACAGCGCGAAGGCGGGCCGGCATCGAACGGGGCCCGTGGTCGCCTGCAGCGTCCTGGTGCCGAAGAGCGCGAGGGTGCAGTCCTGCGATGCGTAGCTGGCCGTGCCGGTGTCGTAGGGCACGATGGATTCGCTCGCCTCGTCGAAGGCCACGAGCCGCTGCGAGGCGAGGCCCGTGATATCGGCTTCGCGCAGGAACGCGCCCGTGTCCTCGCGCACCAGCAGCGGCCCGTTCGAGTGCCGGCGGATGAAGTCGATGTCGTATTCGCCGTTGCGGATCATCTCGCCGGCGATGGCCAGCGCCAGCGCGCCGTCCGAGCCCGGCCGCACGCGTAGCCATTGGTGGGCACGCATCGCGAAGCCGGCCTTGCGCGGATCGACCACGACGATCTTCGCGCCGCGCGCGAAGGCCTCCGTCACGCCCGTCGCATGGTCGAGCCAGGTGGCCGACGGGTTGTGGCCCCACAGCACGATGCACCGCGTGTTCGAGAAGTCCGGCGCGCCGATGCCGCGCCCGAAGGTGAAGCCGTGGGCGACGTCCTTGTGCCAGTTGCAGATCTCGGTGCCGCGGCACAGGTTCGGGCTGCCGAAGGCATTGACCAGACGTTCGATCCAGACGATGCCGTCGGACAGCGGCGAGCCGCTCGGCGAAGTGATGGCGAAGGACACCGACTCGGGACCGCGCTCGTCGCGGATGCGCCCGATGCGTTGCGCGACGAGGTCCAGTGCCTCGTCCCACGAGGCCTGGCGCCAGAGCGGATCGGCGGCATCCTTCGGCGCCGTGCGTATCAGCGGGTGCAGCAGCCGCTGCGGATTGGCGACCAGCTCGGGCGCCGCGCGGCCCTTCACGCAGAGGGCCTTGCCGGTCGGGTGGGAGGGGTTGGCTTCCTGGGCGATCAGCACGCCGTCCTCCACAACGCTGATCGAACCGCAGCGCGAGCGGCAGAGGGCGCAGAAGCCAGGGATTTTTTCGGCCATAGTTCCAGTGCCCAGGCGGACGCGGAAGTCCGGCCCGGCGCATGATTATATATAAAGTGAAGAAAGTATATATACTTTGAGAAAAGGCGCAACATGAAGGAAAGCAGCTCGCAAGTGGCCGCGGGGTCGGTCTACGAGACGCTCCGCTCCGAGATAGCGATGGCCGTGCTCGAACCCGGCGCGCCGCTGAAGCAGGACCACATCGCGGCGCGCTTCGGCGTCAGCCATGTGCCGGTGCGCGAGGCGCTCTCGCGGCTCGTCGCCGCGGGGCTGGCCACGGCCCGGCTCAACAAGGGCACCTCGGTGGCCTTCCTGAGCGCGCGCGAGGCGGTCGAGCTGATCGAGCTGCGCTGGCTGCTCGAAGGGCGGCTCATCGAGCTGGCCGTGCCGCATCTCTCGCGCGCCGACATCGCGCGCGCCACCGGGCTGCTGGACGAGCTCGGCAAGGCCAGGCAGGTCGAGGAGGTGTTCCGCCTCAACCACGAGTTCCACGCGAGCCTCTATGCCAAGGCCGACCGGCCGCTGCTGTTGCAGTCGGTCGAGTCCGCGCGGCTCAACCTCGGGCGCTATCTCTACCTACCGTGGAAGTCGAAGACCAACGTCGATCGCTCCGAGGCCGAGCACAAGAAGCTGCTGCGCCTGTGCCTGGCCGGCGATGCGCAGGGCGCGAAGGCGATGGTGATGGAGCACGTCATGCACACCGGCCAGCTGATCGTGGAGATCATCGAGCAGCAGAAGGCGAGCATCGCCATCGACTAGCCACAGAGGAAGCACGGGCTGTTGCTTCGCGATCCATGATTCGTCGCGATAATGGCACCCGTGCACGCCCTTCGAAAACTCTCGACCCTGCATCGCCTCGTGCTGGCGTGGTTCGTGCTGTCCCTGTCCGTCGCGGTCGCCTCGCCGATCGTCAAGCCTCAGCAGATCGACATCGTGTGCTCGGCCTCGGGCCACGTCACGATGGTCGTGCAGACCGAGGATGGCGCGGTGCCGATGGGCAGCATGGGCATGGACTGCCCGTTGTGCGTGATCGGCGGCCTGCCGCCAGCGATCGCGCAGGTCGAGGTGCCGATGCCGGCACCGCTGTCCTACGCCCTGCGTTCGATCCCCGCCGCGCGCATCGCCGCGGCCACCGCCGCGCCGCTGCCGGCGCGCGGGCCTCCTTCCTTCCTCTTCGCCTGAACCGCTGAATCCGTCGCGCGACGGACCCTGGCGTCGCCTCGCGGGCGCGCCGGTCCGCGCGCGGCGCCCATCGTTCGTCGACGGCATGCGCGGCCACGCGCCGCCGCGCCGTCAGCGCAGCCATGCGCTGCGAGAAGAGAGATCCCGTGCCTTTCATTGCCATTTCCCACGGCCGTGGTGCCGAGCGCCTGCGCGCGCGTGCGCTGTCCTGCTTCGCGCTCGGCGCCTTCGCCGCGCCGTTCGCGCAGGCCCAGGTCCAGACCACGCTGCAAGCGATCGAGGTCGACCCGCCAGCCGCGCCCGCGCCCAACGGGCGTCTCAACCTCGACACGCCCTCCGACACCGGCAGCCGCCTGGGCCTGACGCCGCGCGAGACGCCGGCCTCGGTCAGCGTGGTCGACCGCGCCACCATCGAGGCGCGCGGCGCGCAGGACACGCAGGAGATCCTGCGCGCGGTGCCCGGCATCACCGCGCACAACGCGCCCGGCAACATCGGCGTGAGCTACCGCGGCTTCGGCGCCGGCTCACTGAGCCAGATGTTCAACGGCATCAACGTGCAGTACTCGATCGCCGCGCGGCCGGTCGACAGCTGGATCTACGACCGCGTCGAGGTCATCGGCGGGCCCTCGAGCTTCCTGTTCGGCGCGGGCGCGGTCGGCGGCTCGATCAACTACATCAGCAAGCTCGCCGAGCCCGGCGACCTCACCGAGGCCCGGCTGCGTCTGGGCACGCAGCAGCTCAAGGAGGCCTCGATCGGGCTCAACCGCCGCATCGCGGGCGACGGCGGCGCGGGCAGCCACTACGCGCGCATCGACCTCAACCGCAAGGACGCCGACGGCTGGACCGACGGCACGCGCACGCGCGCCACGCAGCTCGCGGCTTCGCTGCTGTCGGACTTCGGCGGCGGCGTCACGCACACGCTGGCCTACGAATACCAGGACGAGTGGGTGGACCGCCCGTACTGGGGCACGCCGCTGCTCAATCCCGTGGTTGGCAGTCTGCGCGTGGACCCGGCCACGCGCTTCAGGAACTACAACAGCGCCGACGGCATCTACGCGCAGCGCGTGCAGTGGCTGCGTTCCATTGCGGACTGGCGCGTGTCCGGGGCGCTGCAGCTGAAGAACACCTTCTATGCCTACGACGCGCTGCGCGACTACCGCAACGTCGAGAGTTACCGCTTCAACGCGAGCAACACGGCCGTGATCCGCTCGGGTGCCCTGCTGCAGCGCCATGACCAGCAGGTGGTGGGCGACCGCATCGAGGGCCTCTACAAGGGGCAGCTCGCGGGCCTGCGCAGCGACTGGTCCTTCGGGCTGGACTTCAGCGTCAACAAGCAGACGCGCTTTCCGAACAGCCTGCCGGCCACCGTGAGCACGGTGAATCCGTACCTCTTCGCCACCGAACCTTTCTTCGCGGTGCCGGGCATGCGGCCGGGCTTCAATCCCGACCGCGACAACAAGGTGACGACCACCGCGCTGTCGATCGAGAACCGCACGGCGCTCGCGCCCTCGCTGCACCTCGTGAGCGCGCTGCGCCACGATCGCATCGAGCTCGAGCTGACGAACCGGCGCGCCATCACCGCCGCCGCGCCGGCCAGCTACCGGCGCAACTACAACCCGACCACGGGCCGCGTCGGCCTGGTGTGGGACTTCGCGCCCGGCGCGAATCTCTATGCGCAGTACGCGACCGCGGCCGACCCGCCCTCGGGCGTGCTGTCGACCGCCTCGTTCGCCGACGTGATGAACAACAGCGAGCTCACGACCGGTCGGCAGGCCGAGGTCGGCGCCAAGCTCGACTTCTGGCAGGGCAAGGGCACGGCAACCGTGGCGGCCTACCGCCTCTCGCGCAAGAACATCGCCACGCAGGACCCGAACAACAGCGCGCTGACCGTGCTCGTGGGCGAGCAGTCGTCGAAGGGCGTGGAGATCGCAGTGGGCCTGCAGCCCACGCCGCAGTGGTCGCTGCAGGGCAACCTGAGCCATGTCGACGCGAAGTACGACAACTTCGTGCAGAACGGCGTGTCACTCGCGGGCCGCACGCCGACCAACACCCCGGCCGTGGTGGCCAACCTCTGGGTGTCGTACGCGATCACGCCCACGCTGCAGGCCAGCGTGGGGCTGCGCCACGTGGGCAAGACCTACGCCGACGCGGCCAACAGCGCGCGCTGGCCTTCGTACACGCTGGTCGACCTGGGCCTGTCATGGAAGATCAACCGCTCGGTCACGCTGGTGGGCCGCGTGCGCAATGCCACCGACCGCATCTATGCGGCCAACCTCGGCAGCACCTTCGCCTACCTGGGCGCGCCGCGCACCGGCGACCTCAGCCTGCATGTCGCGTTCTGAGGAGGGCTGGTCGATGGCCCATTTCAAGCGCTGGCTGTTCCTGCTGCACCGCTGGCTCGGCATCGTGGTGTGCGCCTTCTTCGCGATGTGGTTCGTCTCGGGCGTGGTGATGATGTACGTGGGCTATCCCAAGCTCACCGAGTCGGAGCGGCTGCAGCACCTGCCGCCGCTGGCCGCCGATGCCGTGCTGCTCGGGCCGCACGAGGCGCTCGACGCGGCGGGTATCGCGGGGCCGCTCAAGGAGCTGCGCCTGGCCGTTGCGAGCGGCGGTCGCACCGTGTACCTCGCGCAGCCGGCGGACGGCAAGGGCAGCATCGTGATCGACGCGGCCACCGGCACGCCGCTGCGCCATGTCGACCGCGAACTCGCGATGGGCAGTGCCGCGGCCTTCGCCGGGCCGGGCGTGGGCCTGGTGTACGAGGGCACGCTCGACGAGGACGCCTTCACCCATTCGCGCGCACTCGATGCGCACCGGCCGCTGCACCAGGTGGCGCTGGTCGATGCCGCGCACACGCGGCTCTATGTCTCGGGCCGCACCGGCGAGGTGGTGCGCGATGCGCCGCGCGCCGAGCGGCTGTGGAACTACGCGGGTGCGTGGATCCATTGGCTGTATCCGTTGCGCGGCGGCGCGCTCGATCCGTACTGGGCCGACATCGTCAACTGGCTCTCGATCCTGGGCATCGCGGTCACGCTGATGGGCACGGCCGTCGGTCTCCTGCGCTGGCGCTTCGCGGGCCGCTACCGCAGCGGCTCGCGCTCGCCGTACCGCGGCTTCATGATGCGCTGGCATCACATCACGGGCCTGCTGTTCGCGGCCGTCACGCTGACCTGGATCTTCAGCGGCCTGATGTCGATGAACCCCTGGCGCGTGTTCGACAGCGGCGCGCCCGCGCTGCGCACCGAGGCGATGAATGGCGGGCCGCTCGGGCCGCCGGCCGGCGCCGCATCGCCCCAGGCGCTGATCGCGGCCGCGGGCGGCACGGTGCGCGAGCTGCACTGGACCCGCACCGCGGGACGCGATCTCGTGCTCGCGCGCGGCACCGCGCTGCGCCCCACGGTGCTCGATGCCGCGAGCGCCGCGCCCACGGCGCTGGATGCCGATGCGTTGAAGGCCGCGGTCGCGAGGCTCTCGAGCGCGCCGGTCGCGCGCATCGAGGTGCTGAACGCCTACGACAGCCACTACTACACGCGCGAGCCGCACACCATGACCGGCGGCGGCGACAAGCCGCTGCCCATCTGGCGCGTGGTGTTCGCGGACGAGGCCGGTACCTGGGCCCACGTCGATCCGCGCACCGGCGCCTTGCTGAACCGCAGCGACAGCCATCGCCGCGCCAGCCGCTGGCTGTTCGCGATGCTGCACAGCTGGGACTGGCGCCCGCTGCTCGAACGCCGTCCGCTGTGGGACCTGGCGATGGTGCTGCTGAGCCTCGGCGGCGCGGCGCTGAGCCTCACGGGCGTGGTGATCGGCTGGCGCCGGCTGGGCCGCAAGCTGGCACCGAAGCCGGCGGCCCGGCGCATTCCCCCATTCACTCCCTCGAAGGAACATCCATGACCCGCGTACTCCCGACGACCCGCCGCCGCCTGCTGCTGGGCACAGCCACGCTGCCCCTGTGGGCCGCGCTGGCCGCCTGCGGCGAATCCGAGCCGAAGCCGAGCTTCACCGGCACCGACATCACGGGCGCCAACTACGGCCGCGACTTCGCGCTCGCCGATCCCGACGGCAAGCGCCGCACGCTGGCCGACTTCAAGGGCAAGGTGGTGATGATCTTCTTCGGCTTCACCCAGTGCCCCGACATCTGCCCGACCGCGCTGACGCGCGCGGCGGAGGTCAAGCAGCAGCTGGGCGCGGCCGGCGACGACCTGCAGGTGATCTTCGTCACTGTCGACCCGGAGCGCGACACGCCCGAGGTGATGCGCGCCTACACGGCCGCCTTCGACCCGAGCTTCCTCGGCCTGCGCGGCGACCTCGCGCAGACCGAGGCGACCGCGAAGGAGTTCAAGGTGTTCTACGAGAAGGTGCCCACGCGCACCTCCTACACCATGGACCATTCGGCCTTCACCTACCTGATCGACCGCAAGGGCCGCATGCGCGTGGTGATGCGCCATGCGCAGAGCGCGAGCGAATTCACCGCGGACGTGCGCGCGCTGCTGGCGGCGGGCTGAGGGAAAGTCCTCATGCGCGGCGTCGCTCGCGCATAAGTTTTTGCCCGTCGCGCAAAAGACGCGCCGCGCGGCCGTCTATAGACTGCCCCGCATGCAGACCGACCCGACGCCCGCTGTGGCCCCACCGTTCTTCTCCCCCTCGCGCCGCGAGGGCGAGCTCGTCTTCGTCAGCGGCCAGATGGCCTTCGACGCCCAGTGGCGCATCGAGGGCGACACGGTCGGCGAGCAGACGCGGCGCTGCCTCGGTCGCATCGGCGAGATCCTCGCGACCGAGGGCCTGGGGCTCGCCGATGTCGCGAAGACCACCGTGTGGCTCTCGCGCGTGGAGGACTTCGCCGAATTCAACCGCAGCTATGCCGAATGCTTCGACCCCGCCGCGGGCCCCGCGCCCGCGCGCTCGACGGTGCGCGCAGACCTGATGGTGCCGGGCGCGCTGGTCGAGATCGAAGCCATCGCGCATGCACGCCGCGCCCACCGCGCACCTGGAGCCTGACGCCATGAGCACCGTATCCCCCGCCGCCTCCGAGCTGCCCGACCTCGACCTCGAGGCCATCCGCGAGACCGCGCGCGCCAATGCGCAGGCACTGCTGCGCACGCCGGTCGCGCCGCTGCACGGACCCACGGTCGAGCGCCTGCTCGGCCGCGCCGACGTGCACATGAAGCTCGAGCTGTTCCAGCGCACCGGCACCTTCAAGGCGCGCGGCGCGCTCAACGTGGCGCGCCGGCTTTCGCCCGAGCAGAAGGCGCGCGGCATCACCGCGATGAGCGCCGGCAACCACGCGGTGGCCGCGGCCTTCGCGGCGCGCGAGGCCGGCGTCTCCGCGAAGATCGTGGTGCAGGCCTCGGCCAACCCGGCGCGCGTGGCGATGGCGCGCGCCTACGGCGCCGAGCTGCTGATCGCGCCCGACGGCGCCACCGGCTTCGCGATGGCCGAAGCACTGGTGCGCGACGAGGGCCGCAGCTTCATCCATCCCTTCGAGGGCGAGGGCACCTCGCTGGGCACTGCCACCGTGGGGCTCGAGTTCGCCGAGCAGGTGCCGGGCCTCGACACGGTGCTGGTCGCCGTGGGCGGCGGCGGCCTCGGCAGCGGCGTGGCCACGGCGATCCGCAAGCTGGTGCCCGGCTGCCGCGTGATCGGCATCGAGCCCGAGGGCGCCGACGTGATGCAGCGCAGCTTCGAGGCCGGCTCGCCGCAGCGCATGGAGAAGCTCTCGACCATCGCCGACAGCCTGGCGCCGCCGATGACCACGCCGATGGCCTACGGGCTGTGCCGGCGCCACATGGAGCGCATCGTGACCGTGAGCGACGACGAGATCTGCCGCGCGATGGCCGTGATGTTCCGCGATGCCAAGCTGGCGGTGGAACCGGCCGGCGCGACGGCGCTGGCCGCGCTGCTCGGGCCGCTGCGCGAGGAATTGCGTGGGCAGCGCACCGGGCTGATCGTCTGCGGCGCGAACCTCGATGCCGAGACCTACGTGCGCCAGCTCGCGCGCGGCGAGCAGTTGCTCGAGGCCTGAGCGCCGGCTTTTCCTCTTCGTTGCGTTCGTTGTTCCGTGGCCGGTGGGCGCGCGTCGCGCCCGCCAGCCGCCCGTTGCCGTCCGTCCCTTGTCTTTCGGAGATGTCCCGATGAAGCGTCGCGCCTTCCTGCCCCTGCTGCCCGCCGGCGTGATCGCCGCTGCCTTGCCGCCCCTGGCCGCGGCACAGCCTTCCGCCACGGCCGGACGCACCATCCGTCTGGTGGTGGGCTATCCCGCGGGCGGCACGGCCGACGCGGTGGCGCGTCTCTATGCCGAGGAGCTGCAGAAGCGCCTGGGCGCCACCGTGGTGGTGGACAACCGCCCCGGCGCGGGCGGCCAGATCGCGGCCGAGCAGTTCCGCGCGCTGCCGCCCGACGGCAGCGCGCTGCTGCTGGGCAACAGCCACATGTTCTCGACCCTGCCGCTGACCTCGCGCTCGGTGAAGTACGACCCGGTGAAGGACTTCGCGCCGGTGGCGCGGCTCGCGACCTTCGAGGTGGCGCTCGCGGTCAGTGCGGCGCAGCCCGCGAAGACCTTGCAGGAGTACCTCGCGCTGGCGCGCGCGAAGCCCGAGGCGCGCAGCTTCGGCGTGCCCGCCGCGGGCAGCTCGCCGCACTTCGTGGGCTACGTGGTCGGCAAGAAGGAAGGCATCGAGCTGCTGCCCGTGCCCTACAAGGGCGGCGCGCCGCTGCTGGCCGACCTGATGGGCAACCAGATTCCGGCCGCCGTCGATGCGCTTGGCGGCTTCCTGGGCGCGCACCGCGCCGGCAAGATCCGCATGCTGGCCGTGACCGGCCCGCGCCGCGCGGCCAGCGTGCCCGAGGTGCCGACCTTCGGCGAGCTCGGCTTCAGCGCGCTCGGCAGCTCGAGCTGGGTCGGGCTTTTCGCGCCACCCGGCACCTCGCAGGCGCTGGTCGATCGCGTCAGCGCGGCCGTGGCCGAGATCGCGGCGCTGCCGTCCACCACCGCGGGCCTGGCCAACGTGGGCTTCGATCCCGCGGCCGGCAATCCGCAGCAGTTGCGCGAGGCGGTGCGCGGCGAGCTCGCGCTGTGGCAGCCGATCATCCGGGAATCCGGCTTCCAGATCGATTGATGAGCGCAGCGCCGATGATCCCGACCGACACGCTGTTCAGCGCCGATTACGCGACGGCGCGCCGCAAGTTCCTCGCCGCCTGCGCGCTGCGCGGTCTCGCACCCGAGGTGCATGGCCATCCGCTCGCGGGCGCGCAGGGCGAGGCGCTCGCCACCGACGTGGTGCGCATCGGCCCGGCCGACGCGCAGCGCGTGCTGGTGCTGACCTCGGGCGTGCATGGCGTGGAGCTGTTCGCGGGCTCGGGCTGCCAGATCGACTGGCTGCTGACGCAGTCGGCCGACGACCTGCCGCCCGACACCGCGGTGGTGCTGGTGCATGCGATCAATCCCTGGGGCGCCTCCTGGCTGCGGCGCTACACCGAGGACAACGTCGACCTCTGCCGCAACTTCATCGACCACGCGCAGGCGCCGCCCTCGCACAAGTACGCGCCGCTGCATGCGGCGATCGCGCTCGATCCCGGCGATGCCTCGGCCGTGGCCGCGGGCGATACGCTGCTCGCGGACTTCGCGCGAGTCCATGGCAGCGAGGCGCTCTACAACGCGCTGATGGCCGGGCAGTACAGCTTCGCGCAGGGCATGGGCTTCGGCGGCCAGGCGCCCACCTGGTCGCGCCTGACCATCGAGGCCGTGCTGCGCCGCCATGGCGCGTCGGCGCGCGAAGTCTGCCTGGTCGACTACCACACGGGGCTCGGCCCCTACGGCTACGGCTCGCTGGTCGCGCTGCAGCAGGGCGAGGCGCTGGCGCGCATGCGCGCGGCGTTCGGCGAATGGGTGGTGGCGGTGCACGAGAGCGGCGCGCCCGAGGATTTCGCGCCGGTCACGGGCCACAGCACGCCGGGCTACGAGCGCGCACTGCCGCAGGCGCGCGTGACGGCGGCCGTGCTCGAGTTCGGCACCGCGCGGCCGCAGCGCATGCTCGAGCTGCTGGTGCGCGACCAGCGCGAATGGGCGGCGGGCATCGGCCGCACGCAGCTGTCGGACACGCGGCGCGAGCTGCTGCGTTTCTTCTATCCGGGCGAGCCCGCGTGGCAGCGCAGCCTGGTCGACCAGTCGCGGCAGGTGATCGCGAACGCGCTGCGCTGGTTGGGCGAGGCCTGAAGCCTCGGCGTTCTACGCATCGTCGACCTGCGCCAGCGAAGCGCGGAAGGCCTGCAGCAGGTCGTCGAAGTCGGCGCGCCTGCGGCCTTCCGCGACCGACAGCGCCGACACCGTCACCGGGATGCGCGGCGAGACGCTGCGCACCGACAGCGATTCGCCGCGCGAGAAGCCCGCGGTGAAGGAGTCGATCACGCAGGGCCCGAAGCCGTCGAGCGTGAGCAGCAGCGCCGACTGGTAGGTCTGCGCCGAGAGCCGCGTGCCCGCGAACACCGCGCTCTCCGACAGCAGGCCCAGCAGCGCCTTGCCGACGAGGTCGTCCTTGTCGATGCCGATGAAGTCGCGCGCCGCGATCTCGGCGATCGGCATGTCCGCAATGTCGGGGCGTTTTTTCGCCCCGGCTTCGCGGCGCTCGACCCACACCAGGTGGCCCGTGCCCACCACCTCGGCATCGACCGGAGGCGCGTCGATCTCGCCATAGGCGATGCCCAGGTCGCATTCGCGCAGCGCCACCGAGCGCGCGATCTCGTCGGAATGGAGGATCTTGATCGAGACCGCGCTGCGCGGATGGCGGGCCTTGAACGACGCGAGCGCGCGCGACAGGCAGGTGGTGGACAGCGAGGGCACGATCGCGACGCGGAACTGCGCCAGGTGGTCGGGCCGCAGCGACTGCGCGAGGCGCCGCAGTTCGTCGACCTGCTCGAAGATCTTCTGCGCCCGCAGATGCAGCTGCCGTGCCTCGGGCGTCGGCTTCATGCCGCCCTTGTCGCGCACGAACAGCGCATAGCCGAGCTGCTGCTCGGCATGCTTGAGCGTCTGCGTCACCGCGGGCTGCGTGACGTTGAGGATGCGCGCCGCGGCACTCACGCTGCCCGACAGCATGATCGCGTTGAAGACCTCGATGTGCTTGAGTTTCATAGGGGGGCCATTAGAAGACCTTATCGCGTTGCGTCAAATTCTGATTTGACGCTCCCGGGCCCCGGATCGGAGACTTCGATGCATGGAAGACAGACGGGGCGCGCCGATCATGGCGCACGCCGGAAGTCGATGGCAACAACCGGCATCGGGAACCTATGGCGCATTCATTGGCGGTGGACGACACCGCACGACACGAGATCGATCCAGGCCTGTTCGACACGCCCGAGGTGCGGCAGGCCTGCGTCGACCTCGCCGCCTGCTTTCGCATGGCTGCGAGGCTCGGCATGGAAGAGGGCATCTGCAATCACTTCTCGGCGGTGGTGCCGGGCTTCGACCACTGCTTCATCGTCAATCCCTTCGGACTGGCCTTCGAGGAGATTCGCGCTTCCGACCTGATCATCTGCGACTTCGACGGCCGCGTGCTCAAGGGCGACCGGCCGCCCGAGATCACCGCGTACTACATCCATGCGCGGGTGCACAGGAGCCTGCCGCGCGCCCGCGTCGCGTTCCACACGCACATGCCGTACGCGACCAGCCTCGCGATGGTCGAGGGACAGCCGCTGCAATGGGCCGGGCAGACCGCGCTCAAGTTCTACGGACGCACGGCAGTCGACGACTTCAACGGCCTCGCGCTCGATGCGATGGAAGGCGACCGCATCGCGGCCGCGATCGGCGATGCCGACGTGGTGTTCATGCGCAACCACGGCGTGATGGTGGTCGGCGCGACCATCGCCGAGGCCTGGAACGACCTGTACTACCTCGAGCGCGCCTGCGAGGTGCAGGTGCTGGCCGAGTCCACGGGCCGCAAGCTCAGTCCCGTGCCACCGGCACTGGCCGCGGCCACCTATGCGCAGATGCGCAGCGGAGGCAACGAGAGCGCGGTCCAGCATCTCGCGAGCATCAAGCGCCGCCTGCTCAAGACCGACTCCGATTACCTGCTCTGAACGTCACCCCGTACCTCACATGAAATCCCGTCTCCCGCACTTCGCCCTCGCCGCCCTCGCAATCGCCAGCCTGGGCGCGCACGCCGCCGAACTGACCGGCCGCCTCAAGACCATCAAGGAGCGCAACACCATCACCGTGGCCTACCGCGAGTCCTCGATCCCGTTCTCCTACCTCGGCGGCAACGGGCAGCCCATCGGCTATGCGCAGGACATCTGCCAAAGAATCGTCGAGGACATCAAGACCGCCATCGGCAGCCCGGACCTCGTGGTGAAGCGCCAGGCCGTGACCTCGCAGAACCGCATCCCGCTGATCCAGAACGGCGCCATCGACCTCGAGTGCGGCACGACGGTCAACAACCCCGAGCGGCAGGCGCTGGTGAGCTTCAGCACCACCTACTTCGTGGTCGGTACCAAGTTCGTTTCGCGCAAGGCCGACAAGCTCGCCACGCTGCAGGACCTCAAGGGCAAGACCGTCGTGGCGACCACGGGATCGAACACCGTGATGCGCCTGCGCGGCATCGACCGCAAGGAAAGCCTGAACCTCAACCTGATCCAGGCGAAGGATTTCTCGGACAGCATGCTGACCTTCACCTCGGGCCGTGCCGATGCCTTCTTCGAGGACGACATCAACCTGGTCGGGCAGATCTCGTTCTCGCTCAACCCGGCCGATTTCGCCTTGAGCACCGACACCCTGAGCCGCGATCCCTATGCGGTCATGCTGCCGCGCGGCGAGCCCGAGTTCAAGGCCGTGGCCGACAAGGCCATCGCGCGGCTGTTCGCCAGCGGCGAGATCAAGGCGCTCTACGACAAGTGGTTCCAGTCGCCGATTCCGCCGCGCGGCGTGAACCTGCATTTCCCGATGAGCGATGCACTGGCCAAGGTGATCGCGAAGCCGACGGATTCGCCGAATCCCTCGGACTATTGAAGAAAGGGATCCGCATGCCCGGCACCCGCAAGGTCGGCATTCTGGGCGGCATGGGGCCCGCGGCCGGCGCGGATTTCCTGCGGCTCTTCGTCGGCGCCTGCGAGGCGCGGCTGCGGGCCAGCGGCAGTCCCGTTTCCGACCAGGCCTTTCCAGAACACTGGCTCGCGCAGTTGCCGGTGCCCGACCGCACCCTGGCGCTGCTCGAGGACGGCCCTTCGCCCGTCGAAGGAATGACGAGCGGCATCGAGGGCCTGCGCAGCCACGGCGTCGCGAGCATCGCGATCGCGTGCAACACCGCGCATGCGTGGCACGCGAAGCTGCAGCGCTCGCATCCCGACGTGGAGCTGCTGCACATCGTCGAGGAGACCGCGAAGTACCTCGCGGCCCAGCGCATCGAAGCGGTGTGCCTGCTCGCGACCCAGGGCACGTACAGCCTGGGGTTCTATCAGGCAGCATTGGCGGAGCGCGGCATCGACTGCCATCTGCCGACGGAACCGGAGAGAGAGAGCAGGTCATGCGCGGTATCCGCGATGGCGTGAAGGCCGGGGATCTCGGGCTCGCGACGCGGTTGTTTGCCGAGGTGGCGCGGCGGATGGTCGAGCGGCATGGGTGCGACAGCCTGCTGCTGGCTTGCACGGAGATACCGCTGGCGCTGCATGGGGTGCCGGGGCATGCGGGGGTGCGGTTGGTGGATCCGGCGGAGGTGTTGGCGAGGGCGTTGGCGGGGCGGGCCTATGCGGTGGGTTGAGTTCGGACATGGCGCTCCTCCATAAGGAGGAGTGGCAATCCGGAAGTCGGGAACCGCTCATCCTCTGATGTAGCATCCGCGCGCTCGAATCAAGAGGGAGAGGTTTCCGATGGAAAGAGGGTTGCGTTTCTCGCCGGTCGTCATTGGCCTGGCGGTTTTGCTGACGGCATGTGGTGGGGGCGGTGGAGGAGGAGGTGGTGGTTTCCCCTTGGTGGGCGCAGCTCCTTCGACCACACCGACGTCTTCGGATCCGACATCCACGCCAAGTCCCGAAACGCCATCGGGGCCTTCGGAGCCCACGGGGCCTTCAGGTCCCACGCCCGGTACGGATCCCGATCCGGGTTCTCCCAAGCGGACGACTCCCTATTCATACAAGGTCGGAAGCGCCACCTACGAGAACCGCGAGGCGTTCCTGGCCGAATTGAGCAGCCCGACGATGGCGGGAAGTCTCTTTTTCTCGACCACGGGTGCCGTGGAGGGCGGGCAGACGGTCGTCAAGGCGGTCTACGAAAAGAAAGGCAACGCCACGAAGTACGAGCATCGCATGGCATTGGCGACCGAATCCAGGTCCGCCGCAGGCCTCAAGGCGCAGGGGGCCGAAGGCTTTATTCCGACCGCTATCTGGGTGGATCCTCTCAAGCCGTGGATGGAAGCGATTTTCAGCAAATCGCTGGATGTTCCAACGAAGTACGAGTACGTCGAAGTCGACGATCTGACTGGCAAGGTCGATCCCGAAGCCGTGGCGCCGCTGAACGTGCTGGGACAGCAGGGCTACTGCAAGCTGGATTTGACTTTTGATGGGAAGACGGTTCTATCGAGGGAGTCGCCTACATCGGCGCGGTGCACTTTCGAGCTGCAGCCGACGCGTTCATTGGTGTTTCGCGAGTTCGTGGGCCAGTTGAACGATCAAGGCCAGCGAGGCTACAAGTTCGCCTACAACACATCGACGTTCACTTCCACGGGCGCCAAGTACGCGACGATTTTCGTGCGAGACGAATCACAGAAGACGACGTTCCGCTACGAGATCGAAGCCAGTACGCTGGCTGGCCTGGGCACCCAGCAGGCGACGGAAGAATATCTGGCGGTACTGAATCGCCATGGTGCGGCAGGCGCCCGGTGGGTGACCGATTTTTCCGAGGACGGGAAGAGTTTCCGGGTTTTCATGACCGCCTACGATTGCAGTGGCCTCTTGTGCAATTGATTGGAGGTGGTGTTGATCGGCACAGACCTTCTCTGCTCACCGATCAACACCCCTCGGCATGAAACAGACAGGGACCGCAAGCCCCTGTCGTTGACCGCGTCTCTCGCGGGCTGACTCAGAGCCCCAGCGCCTTCGCCACCCCCGCCCCATACGCCGGATCGGCCTTGCTGCAGTTGTCGATGTGCCGCCGCTTGATGAACTCCGGCGCATCGCCCATCGCGCGTGCCGTGTTGTCGAACAGCGCCTGCTGCTGCTCGGGCTTCATCAGGCGGAACAGGTCGCCGGGCTGCTTGTAGTAGTCGGCGTCGTCCTCGCGGAAATTCCAGAAGTCGGCGTCGCCGCGCAGCTTGAGCGGCGGCTCGCGGTAGTCGGGTTGCTCCTGCCACTGGCCGAAGCTGTTGGGCTCATAGTGCAGGGTGCCGCCGTAGTTGCCGTCCACGCGCATGGTGCCGTCGCGATGGTTGCTGTGCACCGGGCAGCGCGCGGCGTTGACCGGGATCTGGTGGTGGTTGACGCCAAGGCGGTAGCGCTGCGCGTCGGAGTACGCGAACAGGCGCGCCTGCAGCATCTTGTCGGGCGACACGCTGATGCCGGGCACGAGGTTGTTGGGCGCGAAGGCGCTCTGCTCGACGTCGGCGAAGAAGTTCTCGGGGTTGCGGTTGAGCTCCATCACGCCGACCTCGATCAGCGGATAGTCCTTCTTGGGCCAGACCTTGGTGAGGTCGAAGGGGTGGTAGGGCACCTTCTCTGCATCGGCCTCGGGCATGACCTGCACGTAGAGGGTCCACTTGGGGAAGTCGCCGCGACCGATCGAATCGAACAGGTCGCGCTGGTGGCTCTCGCGGTCGCCGCCGACGAGCGCGGAGGCTTCGGCGTCGGTGAGGTTCTTGATGCCCTGTTGCGTCTTGAAGTGGAACTTGACCCAGAAGCGCTCGTTGGCCGTGTTGACGAAGCTGTAGGTGTGCGAGCCGAAGCCGTGCATGTGGCGGTAGCTGGAGGGAATGCCGCGGTCGCTCATCACGATGGTGACCTGGTGCAGCGCCTCGGGCAGCGAGGTCCAGAAGTCCCAGTTGTTGGTGGCGCTGCGCATGTTGGTCTTGGGATCGCGCTTCACGGCCTTGTTGAGGTCGGGGAACTTGCGCGGATCGCGCAGGAAGAACACGGGTGTGTTGTTGCCCACCAGGTCCCAGTTGCCTTCCTCGGTATAGAACTTCAGCGCGAAGCCGCGGATGTCGCGCTCGGCATCGGCCGCGCCGCGTTCGCCGGCCACGGTGGTGAAGCGCGCGAACATCTCGGTCTTCTTGCCGACGGCGCTGAACAGCTTGGCGCGCGTGTACTTGGTGATGTCGTGCGTGACGGTGAAGGTGCCGAAGGCGCCGGAGCCCTTGGCGTGCATGCGGCGCTCGGGAATGATCTCGCGGTTGAGGTTGGCGAGCTTCTCGATCAGCCAGACGTCCTGCATCAGCAGCGGGCCGCGCGGGCCGGCCGTGAGGCTGTTCTGGTTGTCGACCACGGGCGCGCCGAAGGCGGTGGTCAGGGGGGTCTTGTTCTGGGGATCGGATGGGTTGCTCATGGGGCGTCCTCTCGTCGTGGGTTGAAAGCGGGTCCACTCTACGAGCATCCGATGACCTTTCCAAACGACCTCCGTGGGGGGACGGGGGATACGATGGAATGATGCGGCGAGGCGCGGAATGGAGTAGGCAATCGGTCCGGCCCTCCGCGCGCCATCGCCGGCCCTAGCCGCGCATTCGTTCGACCGCGTCGATCCAGCGCACGAAGGCCGCCATCTGGTCGGTGACGAACTTGCGCGTGGTGTCGTCGGTGCAGCGGCCGCTCTCGGCATCGAACTTGGTGGGCGCGTGGCCGATGAAGACCTCGGGCTTGACCAGCGGCATGGCGTTGAGGAAGAGCATGACCTTGCGCAGCTCGTACTGCACGCGCGCGCCGCCCAGCGGGCCGGGCGCGGCGCTGACGATCGCCACCGGCTTGGCGTTGAAGGGCTGGTCCTCGCCGCGGCTGAGCCAGTCGATGAGGTTCTTGAGCCCGCCGGGAATGCTGAAGTTGTACTCGGGCGTGGCGATCAGCACGCCGTCGGCGGCGCGGATGCGCTCGCGCAGCGCGGCCACAGGCGCCGGCAGGCCGCGCGCGTAGTCGTCGGCATCGAAGACCGGCACCTCGCGCCATTCGAGCAGGGTGAGGGAGGCGCCCTCGGGCAGGACCTCGCGCGCGAGCTGGACCACGTGGCGGTTCACGGAGGCGGCGCGCAGGCTGCCGCAGAGGGCGACGATGTCGCGGGTTGTCATTCGGAATCCTTGGAGCGTTGGAACGGGGAAGGGATGAGCGGGCTCACTCGAGCGTGATGTTGTTGTCCTTGACGACCTTGACCCAGCGCTTCGACTCGGTGCCGACCAATTGGGTGAAGTCCGCTGGAGAGCCGCCGACGGGGATCAGCCCGAACTCGCCGAGGTAGCGCCGGTATTCGTCGGATTCGGCGATGCGGCGCGACAGGCTGGCAAGCAGGTCGACGATGGGCTGCGGCGTGCCCTTGACCGCGAACACGCCATGCCACGAGTCGCCCTCGAAGCCCGGGAAGGCCTCGGCCACGGTCGGCACCTGCGGCAGCGACTCGAGCCGGTGCGTGCTCGACACGGCCAGCGGCCGGACCTTGCCGGCCTTGATGTAGGGCAGCACGTCGGCAATGGGCGAGAACGCGGTGCTGACGCGGCCGCCGAGCACGTCGGTCAGGCCGCCGTCGCGGTAGGGCACGTGGTTGAGCGCGAGGCCGGCGCTGTTGGCGAAGTAGGCCATCGACATGTGCGGCACCGTGCCCACGCCGTACGAGGCGTAGCTGACCTCGCCGGGGCGGGCCTTCGCGTCCTTGATCAGGTCGGCGAGCGTCTTGTAGGGCGACTGCACCGGCACCGAGACCACCAGCGGGATCGACAGCATGCGCGTCACCGGCACCAGGTCCTGCGGCTGGTAGGGCAGCTTCTTGTAGACGAAGGGGTTGATGGTGAGCGTGCCGCTCGCGGTGTAGAGCAAGGTGTAGCCGTCGGCGGGCGCGGTGGTGACGGCCTGCGTGCCGACGATGGTGGAGGCGCCGGCGCGGTTGTCGATCACCACGGGCTGCTGCAGCTGCTTGGAGATGCGGTCGCCCCAGTAGCGCGCCATCACGTCGGGTGCGGTGCCGGCGGGAAACGGCACCACCACGCGGATCGGCTTGCTCGGGTACTTGTCCTGCGCCTGGGCGCAGACGAAGGCGGCGAGGCCGAGGACCAGCGTCCAGGCGGCGCGTTGGAAGAAGAAGGGACGGATCGCGGTCGGCATGGTGGTCTCCGGTGCGCCGGACTTGGGTGCCGGCTGGTTGAAGCGCGGGGTGCGCACGGTGCCAGCGAATCTAGGTGTTCCATCGCGCGCAATGAAGCGCCCCCGGCGGAAAGCTTTGTTCCGCCTGCAGGAAAACTCGGGTGCGGGAGTATCCTCGGCGCCTCTTCGAACCCGCCCACGGACCCAAGCGATGGACACGCCGTTCAGCCTGCCTTCCGCCTATCGCCTCGCCTCGACCCGCCGCTGGGGCCGCACCCAGGGCCTGACGGTGACGCCGACCGGCGCGGCGCGCGGGCGGCGCGAGTTCCTGTGTTTCCGGCCCGGCTTCTATCTGTCGCTGGGCCATGTCACGCACCTGGAAGAGAGCCGCGAGGTCTACCGCAGCGGCGACTTCATCAAGCTGCATTTCCGCCTCGAGGGCGAGAGCCGGGTCGGCCAGCCTGGCAGCACGGGCGCAGAGACGGTGAGCGCGATGAGCGTGAGCACCCTGCTGCAGCCGCCCGGGGCGGCCAAGGAGGAGTTCTTCGCGAGCGAGGTGCGCGAGCGCTCGGTCACGCTGTGCTGTTCGCGCGATTTCCTGTCGGAGGAACTGGGGCTGCTCGAGCTGCCGCTGGACGGGCCCTTCGGCGCCTTCATGCAGGCGCGGCCCGATCGTTTCGAGCTGCTGCGTTTTCCGCTGAGCACGGCGCAGCACGGGATCGCCGATGCGCTGCTCGACGATGGATCGGGCGATCGCTTTCGAGGGCTCTATGCCGAGGCCAAGGCCTTCGAGCTGCTGCATGGTTTCCTGACGCGCGGTTTCGGCGATGCACCGGTCGATGGCGCCACGGCCGCGGCTCGCGAGCGGCTGGCGCCGCTCAAGGACCATATCGACATGCATTTGGGCGAGGTCTTCGACATGCGCGGCCTCGCGCGCCGTTTCGGGCTCAGCGAGAGCCGCCTTGCGCGCGGCTTCCGGCAGGCCTATGGCAGCTCGCTGTTCGAGTACGTGACCAGGGCGCGGCTGGCACGCGCTCGGGTGCTGCTGGAACAGGGGCGCCAGAGCGTGACCGAGATCGCGCTCGACGCGGGCTACGGGCATGCCGCGAACTTCAGCACCGCGTTCAAGCGCCACTTCGGGTTGAGCCCGCAGGCGGCGCGGCAGGCTTCGCGCTCAGGCCAGCGCGAGCACTGACGCGACGGTTCAGACCACATCGGCCGGGGCGATCAGCACCCGCGTGTACTTGTTCATCGCCTCGACCTCGAGGCCGAGCCAGCGCGCGACCTGTTCGACCGACGTGCCGCGGCGAAGCTGGCGCAGCGCGAAGGTGTGCCGCAAGCGGAACGAACCGCCTTCTGCGCTGTCGAGCCCGGCCTGCGCGAGTAACTCGCGGGCGCAGCGGTATTGCGATTCCTTGCCCCAGGGCTTGCCGGTACGCGTCGAGGGAAAGAGCTGCTCGCCCGGGATGCCCAGTTCGGCGCGGACCTGCAGCCAGTGCTTGAGCAGTTCGGCGGCCCAGGGCGCGATCGGCGTTTCGCGCGGCGGCAGGTTGCCGTTGCCGGGCACGGCGATCTTCCAAGGGCGGTCGGCCACGCGGCCGCCCGCGATGGTGGGTGCGTCGAGCGCCAGCGCGCGCACGTCGCCCGGGGCGAGGCCGGCACCGAGCTGCAATCCGACGGCCGCGTGGTTGCGCAACTGCTGCCAGGTCAGCGGCTGGCCGCGGCCTTCCGACGAAGCGCCCGGGCGCGGGCGCGCGCGCGAGAGAAACAGGATCAGGTGCTTGGCCTCGGACGCCGACAGGAACTCGGGCGGTGGATCGGCACTGGCCGCTTCGGCATAGCGGATCTCGGGATGGGCCAGCAGCCAGTCGGCCGCCGCCGTGCTGGGCGGCAGGTCGTGCATGGCGCAGCGATGGCGCAGCACATGGTCGATCAGGCGCACCAGCCGCAGCGCATGGCGCGGCGAGAGCGACAGGTCGCTGCTCTTGATGCCGTAGCGCGCGGCCTTGAAGGCGTCGAGGTCGGCGGGTGAGAGGGACTCCAGCGTCACCCGCGGCGACTGGCCCAGGCACCACGAGGTGAAGCCGTTCCACATGTCGCGGTAGACCGCCATCGACGAGGCCTCTCGCAGGGTGCCCGCGGCGCTGCGCGCCGCAAGCCATTCCTCGAAAGCCGATTCATGGGGGGTGCCGACGGGGTCGGTATCGAAGAGGGAAGGCGTGACCATGGAAATACGCTAACGGCCTGCGTTTGGGTTTTGAGGAACGGCCTTGGACTTGATGAGCAATTTAGCTCCCTGAAATCCAATTACGGCCGTTAGTTTATTTATAGGGATGGAATCCTGCAGCAACAAGACATCCGGCGCGAGCGCTTTCGCGACCTGTATTTCCGAATTGCCGCGATCCGATGGTTGGACCCACTGTTTTCGGTTGGCAACTTATCGGGCAGCCGTTTTCAAGAATCGCCGTGGGCTGCCGAGGCCCCCGCTGACAGGTCAGGGGCCCGGCACACGGCAATTTCCGCTGCATGCTGAGCCTGAACACCCTGTCACCCATGCTGGCCGCCTCGCGCCCCATCGATCTGCGCGAGGAGGGCTGGGTCTACGAGCAGCGATTGAGTGGCTGCCGCCTCCTGGCGCAGACGCGAACGCCCACGCGCTCGGGCAAGGTGCAACTGCAGACGCGCGATGGGTCGGACGCGACGGGTTGGTTTCCCGAGGTGGTGGAGAGTCTGGCCCAGTTGAAGGAAGGCCCCTGCATCCTCGATGGGGTGGCCTGCGTGCTCGACGACAAGGGCCGCTGCGACGGCGAAGGACTGAGCGAGCGCGCGAGGCGGCGCGGGTGGTATCGCGGTGCCCGGCCCGTGTTCTATTTCGTCTTCGATCTGTTAATGGCGCAGGGCGCGGACGTCACCGGCGAACCGCTGTCGCAGCGCAAGCAAAGGCTCTCGCGACTGCTCGGGACGCCCCTGCTCAATGTGATCCCGGTCCATCACTACGAGCGTTCCGAAGCCATGGCCCTGCTGCGCCAGGGAAGGAACCAGGAGGATTTCGCGGGCTTGATGGCCAAGTGGAGAACGAGCGTCTATCGCCCCGGTGTTCGTTCGGCCGATTGGGTGGCGCTCAATGCGCGGGAATCGCACGCGGGCCTCTAGCGAGGTGTTTGCGCGGAACCAGTCCGGGCTTTCGCGAGTCGCATCCGGCGATCGGCGGGCCACCGGCTTGCGTGTGTCGGCATCTTTTCCGACAGGCGCGTCGAGGGCCGCTGACTACGCTCGTCGGCAGTTCCCGGGTGATACCGGGTGTTCCGATTCCAGCCAGCCTGTTCCTGTGTCACGCGACATGTCCTCGATGCCTCTGCCTCCGTCCCTCCATCCGTTCTTTCTCCGGAAACAGCCGAAGGCGCCCGCATCGGGCGGCACCGGGCGCGATGCGCTGTCGCATTCGGAGCGGCATCAGGACTGGGAATTCCACTACAGCCTCGCACCGGTGCCCGCGCGCGCCACCTTCTCGGGCACCGCGCAGATCCATCGCCAGGGCGAGCGCCATTGCGAACTGCCGATCTTCGAGCCGCAGTGCAATACGCTGGCATCGATCGACCTCTTGCGCGAGCAGTGCCTGGCGTGGATCGAGAGCCGCTCGGCGGCCGCGGGTCCGCCACCTCCCGCCAACTGAAGCGCATGGACTGGATCTCCTGGCTGCAGTGGCCCGCCTTCGTTGCCTCGGTGGGCGCCTCCTGGCTGGTGGCATCGAATGCGAAGGACAGGCGCAACGCGGGGTTCTGGGTCTTCCTCGCGAGCAATGTGCTGTGGGGCATCTGGGGCGTGTATTCGAGCGCCTGGGCGCTGATCGCGCTCCAGGTCTGCCTGGCCGTCATGAACCTGCGCGGTCTCGGCAAGACCAAGGAGGCCTCCTCGCAGAACTGAGCGGCAACGGACTTGGCGCGGAAAACAGCCTCATCGGTCAAAAATAGCCAATAGGGCTAAAATGGCCAGATTCCTCCCTCGGAGAAGTCCATGGCTGCCCTCTGGCCCCCGCTCGATCAATTGCCGCGTCAGAACGCTTCGCAGGTCAAGAACCGCTGGGGCGAGGTCGTGCGTCAGGTGCGCCAGTCGGGCAGCGTGGCAATCACCCACCACGCCAATGTCGAGATGGTGCTGCTCGACGCGGCCACCTACGAGCAACTGACCACCGACCTGCAGGCCCTGCGCTCGCGCGAGGCCAACGTGCTCGAGGAACTCGGCGCGCGCTTCGACGCGCGGCTGGCGGTGCTGCAACAAGAGGACAGCGCTGGCAAGCTCGACAGCCTGTTCGAAGCGCGCGGCAAGCAGCGCCAGCGTCCGCGGGCCGGCGAAAGCTTCTGATGGGCGCCGCCGCGGCACGGCGGCCGTTCATCTTCGTGCTGGCCGGCGTCAATGGCGCCGGCAAGAGCTCGGTCGGCGGCGCGATGCTGGCCGAGCACGGCCTTGACTGGTACAACCCCGACCGCTTCGCGCGCGAGCTGGTGGCCGCGCTGGGCATCGACATCGCCGATGCCAACGGCCGAGCCTGGGAACACGGCCGCGCGCGGCTCGAGGCCGCCATCGAGAGCGGCCGCAACTTCGCCTTCGAGACCACGCTCGGCGCCCGCACCATCCCCGACCTGCTGGCGCGCGCCGCGCGCAGCCATGACGTCTCGATGATCTTCTGCGGCCTGGCCTCGCCCGAGCTGCATCTGCGCCGCGTGCGCGCACGCGTGCTGCGCGGCGGCCACGACATCCCCGAAGCGAAGATCCGCGAGCGCTGGACCGCCTCGCGTGCCAACCTGATCCGGCTGCTGCCGAATCTCGCGCGGCTGCAGGTGTTCGACAACAGCGCCGAGGCTGCGCCGGGCGAGGAGATCGACGATCCCGTGCTGGTGCTCGAAGTCATCGGTGGCCGGGTCACGCATCCGGCGCCCGAGGACACCGCGGCGCTGGCCGCCACGCCCGCGTGGGCGCGAGCCATCGTGCAGGCGGCGATCGAGCGCGCTCGGTCGCCGGACGGCACCGCCTGATTCAGGCAGGCACAGCGCCGGGCCGAACCGTCTCGCCCGCGATCGCGCGCCGCGCGACATGGGCCACGCCCTCGGCATCCAGCAGGTAGTGGCGGTACAGGTGCGTGGGCGGCGCGATCAGGCTGTACTCGTCGTGGATGCCGTGCCGCACGAGCCGCACCGACCCGCCGACATCCGACAGCACCTCCGCCACCGCGGCACCGAGGCCACCGAGCACGTTGTGCTCTTCCACCGTCATCAAGAGCTTCGACCGGCCGGCCGCCTCGAGCACCGCCGCGCGGTCCAGCGGCTTCACCGTGGCCATGTCGAGCACGCCGACCGACAGCCCCTCGGCGCGCAGCGCCTTGGCCGCCTCGAGCGCGGAGTGGACCGGCATGCCGCAGGCCATGATCGTGAGATCGGTGCCCTGGCCGTGCGCGATCGCTTTGCCGATGCGGAAATCGATGCCGCTCGCATAGATCTCCGGATCGCGGCCGCGCCCGATCCGGAAATAGATCGGCTCGGGCCAGTCGACCGAAGCCTTGATCGCGGCCTTCAGCTGGTGGCCGTCCGCGGGCGAGATGATCGTGAGCCCGGCGATCGAGCGCATCGTGCCGATGTCCTCGGTCGCATGGTGCGAGGTGCCGTAGAAGCCGAGCGAAATGCCCGTGTGGTGGCCGATCAGCCGCACCGGCAGCGCGCTGTAGGCCACGTCCATGCGGATCTGCTCGCAGCACAGCAGGCCGAGGAAGGAAGCAAAGGTCGCCACGAAGGGCATCTGGCCCGTGGTCGCGAGGCCGGCCGCGGCCGACACCATGTTCTGTTCCGAGATGCCGAACTGGATGTAGCGCTCGGGAAAGGCAGCCGCGAACTTGTTGAGGCCGTTCGAATACTGCAGGTCGGCCGAGCCGGCCACGACCGGATGGCCGGCCTCGGCGAGTTCGATCAGGGCGTCCGAGAGCATGCTCAATCCGGGCGTGGTGGCGTTGAGCGAGCGGTACTGCCAGCTTTCGGGGGAAAGGGGTTGGGACATCGGGTGGGCCTCGTGGTCAGATTTCGGTTTGCATGATTTCTTCGATCGCGCGCGCGGCGTCGTCGGGCGACAGGTAGCCCAGGTGCCAGCCGGGCTCGGTCTCCATGTACGACACGCCCTTGCCCTTCACCGTGTGGGCGATCACGCAGGCCGGCCGCTCGCGCCGCGCGTCCTGCTTGAGGCGGCGCAGCAGTTGCGTGAGGGCCGAGAGGTCGTGCCCGTCGACCTCGTGCGTCTCCCAGCCGAAGGCGCGCCACTTGTCGGCCAGCCCCTCGATGCCGATCACGTCGTCGACGCGACCGTCGAGCTGGAAGCCGTTGCGGTCGACGATGGCGATGAGCTTCGAGAGCCGGTAGTGGGCCGCGAACATCGCCGCCTCCCAGACCTGGCCCTCCTGCATCTCG
This sequence comes from Variovorax endophyticus, assembly GCF_025376855.1. Classification (NCBI taxonomy): domain Bacteria; kingdom Pseudomonadati; phylum Pseudomonadota; class Betaproteobacteria; order Burkholderiales; family Comamonadaceae; genus Variovorax; species Variovorax endophyticus. The sequence goes on along the minus strand of NZ_JAHUTH010000028.1, from coordinate 34,636 downwards.
CCGTCGCCGAGCATCACGAAGGTGTCGAAGCCGCGCTTCGCGATGCGCCCGCCGAAGGCCATGCCGGCACCGGCCGACAGCGCATGGCCGATCGAGCCCGAGCTGAAGTCGATGCCCGGCACCTTGCGCATGTCGGGGTGGTCGCCCAGCGGATTGCCCAGGCGGGTGTAGCCGTCGAGCGTGGCGCGGTCGATGTAGCCGTACTCCGCGAGGATCGGGAACAGGCCCACGGCCGCATGGCCCTTGCCCATGAGGAAGCGGTCGCGATCGGGCCAGCGGGGCTCGTTGGCGCGGATGTCCATCACGTCGTAGTAGAGCGAGGCGAACAGCTCGGCGGCGGAGAACACCGAGCTGTAGTGGCCGACCTTGGCGATCTCGATCAGCCGGATCGTTTCGAGGCGGATGAAGCGGGCCTTCTCGCGCAGGCGTTTCAGTTCGTCGGCGGACGGGGCGGGCGGTGATTCGGACGGGAATGGCATATCGGTTGCGTGGCTAAGAGGGTGAAAGAAGCCCGCGCGCATGGGCATGCGCCGCGGGCGGGCGTGGGGTTCGGGAGCGTCGTGCCGGGCCTGCGTCCTCCATCGGGTTTTCCATCAACGGGTCGGGCGAAAAAAGACTTGTCTCGCTCGAAATCAACATATAGGATATATCCTACATCACCGATCGGGACCTGCAAAGTCCGATTTCCCACCCACTGTCCAGAAGGTCGTCCATGACAGTCGTATCCGCGCGCTCCCGCTGTCGCGCAGGCATTTCCAAACTCGCCGCGCTGCTCGCGCTGGCCGCTGCCGCCACCGCGTCGATGGCGGCCGATCTCACGGTCGTCGGCTTCGGCGGCGCCTTGCAGGAAGCGTTTCGCAGCGCCTACTTCGAGCCGTTCAAGAAGCAGGGCGGCATCGCGCTGGTCGAGGACAGCTACCCCGGCGGCTATGCGCGGCAGAAGGCCATGGTCGAGACCGGCAACGTGACCTGGGACCTGGTGCAGATGGACGAGAACGAGATGGCCTCGGCCTGCGAGCAGGGCCTGCTCGAGCCCATCGACCGCAAGCAGTTCGCGAAGGCGCAGGACATCAACCCCGCCGCCTTCGCCAAATGCGGCGTGGGCGCCTTCGTCTGGTCGAAGGTGCTGGCCTACGACGGCCGCAAGTTCGGCGACAACGGGCCGCGCACCTGGGCCGAGTTCTGGGACACCCGGCGCTGGCCCGGCAAGCGCGGCCTGCGCAAGCAGCCGCGCATGACGCTGGAGATCGCGCTGCTCGCGGACGGCGTGCCCGCCGCCGATGTCTACAAGGTGCTCGCCACCAGGGCCGGCCAGGACCGCGCCTTCGCCAAGCTCGACCAGCTGCGGCCTTCCATCGTCTGGTGGGAATCGGGCGCGCAGCCGCTCGAATGGCTCGAGAGCGGCACGCTGGCCGCCACCGCCGCCTACAGCGGACGCATCGCCTCGGCCAACCAGCAGGGCAAGCAGTTCCGCTTCAGCTGGGACGGCCAGCTCTACAGCATGGATTACTGGACCATCGTGAAGGGCAGCCCGCACCGCCAGCAGGCCTACGCGCTGCTCGACTCGATGTTCGACGCGCAGCGCCAGGTCGCCTTCGCACAGGCCATTCCCTACGGCGTGACCAACACCCGCGCCGCCGCCGCGATGCCCGAGGCGCTGCGCCCGCTGCTGCCGACCTCGCCGCAGAACCTGCGCAACGCGCTGCTGCTCGACACCGCCTTCTGGGTCGACCACGAGGAAGAGCTGCTGCAGCGCTTCACGCGCTGGGTGTCGCAACGTTGAGGCCCGCGACGATGTCCACCGGTTCCTCCGCCGCCTCGCTCGCCGTTCCCGCCCTGCCGGCGGGTGCCGGCGCGGCCCTCAGGCGCTCGACCCACCGCGCAGGCCGGCGCCAGCGGCTGGTGTCGCTGCTGCTGGTCGCGCCGCTGCTGCTCTACGGCGCCGTCTTCTTCCTGCTGCCGCTGGCGATGATGGTCCATCGCGCCATCGACAACCCCGAAGTGCGCGAGGCGCTGCCGCGCACCGCGCAGGTCCTGGCCGACTGGCAGCCCGCGGCCGCTTCGCTGCCCGGCGACCCCGCCTTCGCCGCGCTGGCCGCCGACATGGCGCAGGCCCAGGGCACGCGCGCCATCGGCGAGCTCGGCCGTCGCATGAACTACGAGATCAGCGGCTACCGCACGCTGGTGATGAAGACCGCGCGCCGCGCCGGCACCGACGCGCCCGCCGCACCCGATGCCAGGGCCTGGCTGCTCGAGGTCGATCCGCGCTGGGGCGAGTCGGCCTACTGGAGCGCGCTGCGCCGCGCCGCCACGCCCTACACCGGGCGCTACCTGCTGGCCGCGCTCGACATGGCGGAGAACGACGAGGGTCGCATCGTGCGCGCCGAGCCCGACCAGCGCATCTACCTCGACATCCTCTGGCGCACCCTGTCGATCGCGGGCGCGGTCACGCTGGCCTGCCTGCTGCTCGGCTATCCGCTCGCGGCATTGCTCGTGAAGGCACCGAAGCCGATCGCCTTCGCGATCATGCTGGCGGTGCTGCTGCCCTTCTGGACCTCGCTGCTCGCGCGCACCACGGCCTGGATCGTGGTGCTGCAGGAGAACGGGCTGATCAATGCGCTGCTGCAGGCCATCGGCGTCGTGAACCAGCCGCTCGCGCTGATCTTCAATGCCACCGGCCTCTACATCGTGATGGTGCACATCCTGCTGCCCTTCGCCGTGCTGCCGATCTACAACAGCCTCAAGAGTATTCCGCCGCACCTGATGCGCGCCTCGTCCTCGCTCGGCGCGCACCCGGTGCGCGGCTTCCTGCACGTCTACCTGCCGCTGAGCCTGCCGGGCGTGGCGGCCGGCGGCCTGCTGACCTTCATCGTGGCCGCGGGCTACTACATCACGCCCTCGCTGGTCGGCAGCGCGCGCGAGCAGATGCTCGGCTACTTCGTCGCCTTCTACGCCAACAACACCGTCAACTGGGGCATGGCCTCGGCGCTCGGCCTGATGCTGCTGGCCTGCGTGATGGCGGTGTACCTGGTGGCGGCTTCCACGCTCGGCGTGAAGCAGCTCGCGGGCATCAAGTGAAAGACGGGAACCCCTTCGCATGACCCACCGCCAATTCGCCCGCGCCGCCGGCGCCGTGCACTACCTGTACGGCGCGCTGATGGTGTGCTTCCTGCTGCTGCCGCTGCTCGCGATGACGCCGATCTCGCTGAGCGCCGGCTCCTTCCTGTCCTACCCGCTGCCGGGCTTCTCGACCCAGTGGTACCAGCGCGTGTTCTCGCCCGGCCCCTGGCTCGACTCGCTGCGCAACAGCCTCGTGGTCGGCGTGTGCTCGACCCTGATCGCCACGGTGCTCGGCACGCTCGCGGCCTTCGCCTTCGCGCGGCGCAACCTGCCGGCACGGCGCACGCTGCTGGGCTTCCTGATGGCGCCGATGATCGTGCCGCCCGTCATCACCGGCCTGGGCATGTACTTCCTGTTCTCGCGCATCGGGCTCACGGCCTCGCTGCCGGGACTGGTCATCGCGCACGCGGTGCTGTCGACTCCCTTCGTCGTCATCACGGTCACGGCCACGCTGCAGCAGTTCGACATGGGCTTGCTGCGCGCCGCCTACAGCCTGGGCGCCTCGCCCGTGCGCGCCTTCTTCACCGTGGTGGTGCCGATCGTCATGTCGGGCATCGTCTCGGGCGCGCTGTTCGCGTTCATCACCTCGTTCGACGAGGTCGTGGTCGCCATCTTCATCGGCGGTCCGGGTCAGCGCACGCTGCCGCGCCAGATGTTCGACGGCATCCGCGACACCATCGACCCCTCGATCATCGCCATGTCGACCTTCCTGATGGTCGTCGCGGCGGTGGCACTCACGCTGTCGGCCTGGCTGAGCCAGCGCTCGGCCCCCGTTCAACGCCCCCAGGACCCCGGAAGCTCCACATGAACCCAGACTTCTCCGCCGGCGTCGCCCACGTCGACGGCCAGTACGTCGCGCTGCGCGACGCCCGCATCCCCCTCGTCGACCGCGGCTTCGTGCGCTCCGACGCCACCTACGACGTGGCCCACGTCTGGCAAGGCCGCTTCTTCCGGCTCGACGACCACATCGACCGCTTCCTGTGGTCGATGGGCGAGCTGCGCATGAGCCTGCCGCTCTCGAAGAAGGAGATGCGCCACATCCTCGAGCAATGCGTGGCGCTCAGCGGCCTGCGCGACGCCTACGTGCAGATGACCTGCACGCGCGGCGTGCCGCCGCCGGGCTCGCGCGATCCGCGCGAATGCCAGAACCGCTTCTATGCCTTCTCGCAGCCCTTCGTGTGGATCGGCACGCCGGCGCAACAACGCACGGGGCTCGCGATGGTGATCAGCCAGGTGCAGCGCATCGCGAGCGCGGCGATCGACACGCGCGTGAAGAACTTCCACTGGCTCGACCTGACCATGGGCATCTTCGAAGCCTACGACCGCGGCGCGCTGGTCGCGGCGCTGCCCGATGCGCAAGGCAACGTGACCGAGGGCGCGGGCTTCAACATCTTCGGCGCCAAGGACGGCGCGCTGTTCACGCCGCGGCGCAACGTGTTCGAGGGCATGACGCGGCGCACCGTGATCGAGCTCGCGCGCCAGCTCGGCATCGGCTGCGAACTGGCCGACATCCCCGTGCAGCGGCTGCGCGAGGCCGACGAGATCTTCATCACCAGCACCGCCGGCGGCGTGATGCCCGTGACCCGGCTCGACGGCGCCAGCGTGGGCAACGGCGAGGTCGGTCCGCTGACGCAGCAGCTGCAGCGCATGTACTGGCAGCGCGCGGCGGACGACCCGCGCAACACCCCCGTGCCCTACGAAAACGTGGCCGCCGCGCGCGGCGGCAAGGAGCTCGCATGATCGTCGTCACTGGAGGCACCCATGGCATCGGCGCGGCCATCGTCGCGCAACTGGCCGGCCATGGCGAGCAGGTGCTGTTCACCGGCCGCGACACCGCGGCCGGCGAGGCGCTGGCGCAGCACACCGGCGCCCATTTCGCGGCCGCGGATGCGTCCGACCCCGCGGCCGTCGCCGAAGTCGTCGCGCGCGCCGAGGCGCTGGGCGGCGGGGTCATAGACGGGCTGGTCAACAACGCGGGCGCCGGTTCGCGCAGCGCCTTCCTCGAACTGGGCGTCGACGACTGGGACCGGCTGATGGCGGTCAACATGCGCTCGGTGTTCCTGTTCAGCCAGAAAGCGCTGCCGGCGCTGCAGAAGTCGCCGCGCGGCGCCGTCGTCAACGTGGCCTCGATCGCCGGCAAGGTCGGCGAGGAGGGGCTCGCGGCCTACTGCGCCTCGAAGGGCGGCGTGATCGCGCTCACGCAGGCGCTGGCGCTGGAGTTCGGCGAGCGCGTGCGTTTCAACGCGGTGTGCCCCGGCCAGATCGCCACGCGGATGATGGCGCGCGTGATCGCCGACGCCGACCGCCTGGCCGCGCTCACGCGGCGCATTCCCGCCGGCCGGCTCGGCGAGGCCGGCGAGGTGGCCGACACGGTCTGCTGGCTGCTCTCGGCGCAGGCCAGCTTCATCAACGGCGCGGTGCTCACGGTCGACGGCGGCGAAACCGCCGGCTACCGCACGCCGCCGCTGCCCGGCGCAGCGCGCGCCTGAACGCTCCTTCCTTCGACAGCAAGACACACGCAATGCTTCCCGTCCTCTACACCCCCATCCACCGCGAGCACGAGCCCTCGTTCTTCTTCGTCACCGGCCGCTTCACGCCCGCGCAGGAGCGCATCGACCGCGCGGAGCAGCTGCGCGACGCGGCCGTGCAGGCCGGCTGCGAACTCGTGACCGCCGCCGAGCATGGCCTGGGCCCGGTCGCCGACGTGCACACGCCCGACTACCTGTGCTTCCTGCAGGACGGCCATAGCCGCTGGTCCGAGATCCCGGGTGCCGCGCCCGAGATCGTGCCCAACGTGTTCGCGGTGCCGGGCCTGCAGCACGGCTATCCCGAGCGCGTGGTGGGCCAGGCCGGCTACCACATGCAGGACCTGGCCTCGCCGATCGGCCCGGGCACGGCCGCCGCGGCCTTCGCCTCGGCCAACCTCGCGGCCGACGCCGCGCAGCGCGTGCTGCAGGGCGCCAAGGCGGCCTACGCGATCTGCCGGCCGCCCGGCCACCATGCCTACCGCGAGCGGGGCGGCGGCGTCTGCTATCTCAACAATGCCGCGATCGCCGCGCAGCTGCTGCGCCGCCATGGGCGCCGCGTGGCCGTGATCGACATCGACGTGCACCACGGCAACGGCACGCAGGGCATCTTCTACGAGCGCTCCGACGTCTATTTCGTCTCGCTGCACCGCGACCCGGCGAACTACCACCCGTACTTCTGCGGTTACGCGCAGGAGCGCGGCGCCGGCGCGGGGCTGGGCTACAACCTGAACCTGCCGCTGCCGGCCGAGACCGGCGACGACGCCTACCTGGTGGCGCTCGAGCACGCCTGCCGCCGCCTCGCGGCCTACAGCCCCGACGCGCTGGTGATCTCGCTGGGCCTCGATGCGCACGAGCACGATCCGTTCAAGGGCCTCAAGGTCACGACCGAGGGTTTCCGCCGCATCGGCCAGCGCCTGGGCCGGCTCGGCATGCCGAGCGTGATGGTGCAGGAGGGCGGCTACGACTGCGACCACATCGGCGCCAACCTCGTGCACTTCCTCGACGGCTTCACGGGCGGCCTGCGCGCCTGAGCCCGTTTCTCTCTTTCCTCCCCGTTCCTTTCTCCCGGAGTTCCCATGAACCTTTCGCTTTCCCTGCGCGGCCTCGTCCTGGCCGGCCTCGCTTTCGCCGCCCCGTGGACCGTTGCGCGCGACCTGACCGTCGTGAGCGTCGGCGGCGCGCTGCAGGAGTCCTTCCGCAAGGCCTACTGGCAACCCTATGCCACCGCGAAGTCCGAGAAGCTGGTGGAGGACAGCAACGTGGTCGGCCTCACCAAGGTCAAGGCCATGGTCGAGTCGGGCAACGTGATCTGGGACCTGGTGCAGATGGACGAGGAGGACGTGGTGGTCGGCTGCGACTCGGGCCTGCTCGAGAAGATCGACTGGGCCAGCGCGGCACCCGCCACGCGCGACCTGCCCAGGGAGCTGATGAATCCCTGCGGCGTGCCGGCCATGCTGTGGGCCAAGGTGCTCAGCTACGACAGCAAGCGGCTGCCCGACGGCCCCAAGTCGTGGGCCGACTTCTGGGACACCAAGCGCTGGCCCGGCAAGCGCGCGCTGCGCAAGCAGGCCAAGCAGACGCTAGAGATCGCGCTGATGGCCGACGGCGTGCCGGCCGCCGAGGTCTACAAGCTGCTGGCGACCAAGGCCGGCCAGGACCGCGCCTTCGCCAAGCTCGACCAGATCAAGAAGGACGTGCAGTGGTGGGAGGCCGGCGCGCAGCCTATCGAGTGGCTGGCCTCGGGGGCGGTGGTGATGGCCTCGGCCTACAACGGCCGCATCGATGCCGCGAACAAGGAAGGCCGTTCGCTGGCCATGGTGTGGAAGAACCAGGTCTACGGGCCGACCGACTGGGTGGTGGTGAAGGGCAGCCCGAACAAGGCCAAGGCGCTCGCGCTGATCGACTACATGAGCGCGCCGGCGCAGCAGAAGCTCTTTGCCGAGACCATTCCCTACGGCCCGGCCAATCCGAAGGCGCAGGCCCTGCTCTCGAAGGCCGTGCTCGACAAGCTGCCCAACGCGCCGCAGAACATCGACCAGCCGCTGCTGCAGAACACCGCCTTCTGGGCCGACCATCTCGACGAGCTGCAGCAGCGCTTCGCGAAGTGGGTGTCGAACTGAACGGCACTGCGATGGCGGCTGACGCCAGCGGGTTGCAGATCCTGCACACGCCGCTGCATGCCCTGCACCGCCCCGGGCTGCTGGGCGCGCGCGGCGGATGGCGCACCTCGCGCGACGTGTCCGAACGCGTCGACGCGATGCGCGCCGCGCTCGGCGAGGCGGGCTTCACGGTGCAGGACAGCACGGTCTCGCACGGACTGGCGCCGCTGGCGCGCGTGCACGATGCGCGCTATCTCGACTTCCTGGCCACCGCGCATGCCGAGTGGTCGGCGCTGCCGGGTGCTACGGCCGAGGTGCATGCCAACGTGTTCGCGATGCGGCGCCACGGCGGCGGCTATCCGCGCTCGGTCGAGGGCCGCGCGGCCTTCCACTTCCACGACCAGCTGGCCCCGATCGGGCCCACGACCTGGGAGGCGGCGCGCGCCGCCGCGGACCTGGCCGTCGAGGCCGCCGAGCGCGTGCTGCGCGGCGCGCGCTGCGCCTATGCGCTGTGCCGGCCGCCCGGCCACCATGCCTATGCCGACATGGCCGGCGGCGGCACCTACCTCAACAACGCGGCGATCGCCGCCGAGCATCTGCGGCAGCGCTTCGCGCGCGTCGCGGTACTCGATCTCGACGTGCACCATGGCAACGGCACGCAGGACATCTTCTGGCGCCGCGCCGACGTGCTCTTCGTCTCGCTGCATCGCGACCCGGTCGACTACCACCCGTTCTTCGCAGGCCATGCCGATGAGCGTGGCGAAGGGGAGGGCGAGGGCTACACGCTGAATCTGCCGCTGCCCGCGGGCACGGGCGACGCGGACTACCTGCTGCAGCTCTGGTCCGCGCTCGAGCGCATCGACCGCTTCGCGCCCCAGGCGCTGGTGGTGTCGCTGGGCCTCGACGCCCACGAGTCGGACCCGGCCGCGGGACTGCGGCTCACCGAGACGGGTTTCGCCGGCATGGGCCGGCAGGTGGCATCGCTGGAGTTGCCGACGGTGCTGGTGCAGGAAGGTGGCTACAACCCCGCCGTGGTCGGAGCGTCGCTGGTGGTGTTCCTCGACGCCTGGCGCTGAGCGCGCGGGCCGATCAGGCCTCGGCGGCCTCGAGGCTCTGCTCGTATTCCTTGAGGAAGCGCTCGATGCTCGGTCCGGCCGACATCAGGTCGGCCCGGATGGCCGTCACGGCGGCGGCCGGGTCGCGGCGCGCGAGCGCGTCGAGCAGCGCATCGTGCTGGCCGTAGCCCTGGTCGTACGAACCGTCGGACTTCTCGTAGAAGGCGCGCAGGATCGGGCCCATCGAGGCCCACATGTTCTCGATCATCGACAAGAGCCGCGGCAGGCCGCAGTGCTCGTAGACGCCGAAATGGAACTCGCGGTTGTAGCGCAGCTGGTTCTCGGGATGGTGCGCCGCCTCGGCCTGCGCGAACTTCTTGTTGATCCGCACCAGCTCCGCCACGTCCTTGCCGCTGACCTTGAGCGCGGCCTGCTCAACCGCCGCGCTCTCGAGCGCCACGCGCACCGTGCGGATCTCGATGTAGCGCTCCAGGCTCAGCGGCGGCACGATGATCTGCTTGGCCGTCTCCATCTCGAGCGCATGCTCGCTGACCAGCCGCAGCAGTGCCTCGCGCACCGGCGTGTCGCTGGTGCCGAACATCTGCGCCGCCTCGCTGATGCGGATCCGGTCGCTGGGCATGAAGCGCCCGGCGATCAGCGATTCGCGCATCTCCGAGTACACGCGCGCGGCGAGATTGGTCTTGTCGATGGGTTTGATCTTGGGTTTCACGGGTTCTTTTCAGGCGGGTCGCGCGAAAACGAGCATATCGCGGGATTGCCATCCCAGAGCGACGTCCGCGCCCACCACGGTATCGCTGGGCAGCGTGCCGTGGCCGAGCTTGGCCACGATCTGGTCGCCGTTGCGCAGCCGCGCGATCAGCCGCGTGTGGTCGCCCAGGTAGACCAGGTCGACCACCTCGGCGCTGACCTGCACGCCCTGGCCGTCGGCCAGCCGCACGCACTCGGGCCGCACCAGCGCGCAGCCCGCGCCCGCCGGATGCGCTGCCTGTCCCTGGCCGGTCTCGGGCAGCGGGATCCGCAGGCCGTCGCGCAACTGCAGCACGCCCGCGGCCTCGATGGTGCCGTCGAGCCGGTTGTTTTCGCCGATGAAGGTGGCGATGTAGTCGGTGGCGGGCGCGTCGTAGATGGTGCGCGGCGGCGCCAGTTGCTCGATGCGGCCGTCGTGGAAGACCGCGACCCGGTCGGACATCGTCAGGGCCTCGCCCTGGTCGTGCGTGACGTAGACCACCGTCACGCCCAGCTCGCGGTGGATCTGCTTGATCTCGTACTGCATGTGTTCGCGCAGGTTCTTGTCGAGCGCGCCGAGGGGCTCGTCCATCAGCACCAGCTCGGGGTCGAACACCAGCGCGCGCGCCAGCGCCACGCGCTGCTGCTGGCCGCCCGAGAGCTGGCCCGGCTTGCGCTCGGCCATGCCCGCGAGCCGCACCAGCTGCATCGCGCGATCGACCTTGTCGCGCAGCGCCTGCCCCGAGATGCCGCGCATCTTGAGCGGATAGGCCAGGTTCTGCGCCACGCTCATGTGGGGGAACAGGGCGTAGTTCTGGAACACCATGCCGATGCCGCGCTTGTGCGGCGGCACGTCCTGGATCGGCCGGCCGTCCATGAGGATGCGCCCGCGCGTCGGGTTCTCGAAGCCCGCCAGCATCATCAGCGTGGTGGTCTTGCCCGAGCCCGAGGCGCCCAGCAGGGTGAGGAATTCGCCGCGGCGGATCGCCAGGTTCAGGTCGGGGATGACGAGGTGCTCGCCGTCGTAGCTCTTCTGGACGCCGATCAGCTCGATCAGCGGACGTTCGGCCGTGGTGTTCACGCTGCTTCCTTTCGCGCCGCGGCGGGTGTCTTCCAGGGATCGCGCGCGGCCACCGCGTCGAGCGCGGCGCCGAGGGTGCGCGCCATCCATTCGACCTGGGCCTCGTCGAGCACGTAGGGCGGGCTCAGCGCGATCACGTCGCCCATGTTGCGCACGATCAGGCCGCGCTCGCGCGTGGCCTGCTCGACCTGGGCGCCCACGCCCTGCGCGGGATCGAAGGCCTCGCGCGTGTCGCGGTTGCGCACCAGCTCGATGCCCGCGATGAAGCCCTTGCCGCGGATCTCGCCGACCAGCGGATGCGCGGCCAGCGGCGCCAGGCTCGCGTGCAGCCGCTCGCCGAGGCGGCGGGCATGGGCCGGCAGGTCCATCTGCTCGTAGATCGACAACGCCTCGAGTGCCACGGCCGCGCCCAGCGGATGGCCCGAGTAGGTGAAGCCGTGGCCGAAGCCGCCGGTGCGGCCGCTCTCGGCCTCGATGACCTCGTACACCCGCGGCGCCACCACCACGCAGGAGATCGGCGCGTAGCCGGCCGACAGCCCCTTGGCGCAGGCCATCATGTCGGGCTCGAAGCCGAAGGACTGCGCGCCGAACCATTCGCCGGTGCGGCCGAAGCCGCAGATGATCTCGTCGGACAGCATCAGGATGCCGTGGCGCCGCAGCACCGCCTGCACGCGCGGGAAGTAGCCCTCGGGCGGCACCAGCACGCCGCCGGCGCCGATGATCGGCTCGGCGATGAAGGCCGCGATGGTGCCGGCGCCCTCGCGCTCGATGGTGTGTTCCAGGTCGGCCACCAGCCGGTCGACGAAGGCCGCGTCGCTCTCGCCGGGCAGGGCGTGGCGGTAGGCGGAAGGGCATTCGAGCCGCACGATGCCGGGGATCGGCAGGCCGAAGGCGGCATGCATGTTCGGCAGGCCCGAGAGGCTCGCGCCCATCACCGTCGAGCCATGGAAGCCGCGCTGGCGCGCGAGGATCTTGCGGCGCGCCGGCTCGCCGCGCGCGATGTGGAAGTTCCAGGCCAGCTTGACCATGCTGTCGTTGGCCTCCGACCCCGAGGTGGCGAAGAACACGCGTGCATCGCGCATCGGCGCCAGCGCCGCGACCTTGGCCGCGAGCAGCGAGGCGACGTCGGTCGAGCGGTGATTGAAGGTGTGGTAGTAGGGCAGCCGGCGCATCTGGCGCAGCGCGGCGTCCACCAGCCGCGACTCGGAGAAACCCAGCGAGGCGCACCACAGGCCGGCCATGCCCTCGAGGTAGCGCTGGCCGTGCTCGTCGAACACATAGGCGCCTTCGCCGCGCACCATCACGAGCGGGCCGCGGCTGCGATGGGTCTGGAGGTTGGTCTGGGAATGCAGGTGGTGTGCCGTGTCGGCCTTGCCGACGGCGCTGTGGAGCGCCGTGTCCGGGGAGAGGGTTTCGATGTCGGTCATGGTCTGGGTTTGGATGCAGGATATATCCTATATGACGAATCGAAACGGTGCAAGCCGATGGCTGGCGGCGTGAAAATGCTGCTCGTCGAGGTGTTGCGGGCACGCGAGGGCCCATGCGCGGCGCTCCCGGGCCGAAGCCGACCGGGCGGAGGGAATACCAAAGGATGAAGGGATTCGGCGCTTGCGCCCTCAGCGGTGGAGGGCGTTCGTCAGGGAAAAGATGGCGCCAGGAACCTGCCAGACAAAGCTGTGCACCGCACAAACTTTAAGCAGACTGTTGTTTCCCCTTTGAAAACAACAACTTAAATCGCTTTTACAACGCAGTACCTGAGTTATCCACAAAGTTGCCCACGGAAAATGGGGAGCACTTGGACATCATCAGCTCGCGCGCGGAGAAGGCACGGCGCAGGTGGGGCCGCGGCAACGCGAAGGTCGGGCGGTCGCGCTCCTCGATCCAGTGCGAGCCCGCGCCATAGACCGCGTTCTGCACCTCGCACACGATGCGCGCCTCGCGCCGCGCCGCGGCCGTGGCCGGCACCCACATGCCGCCATCGTGATGCTCGTCGTCCTCGTGGTGGCGCACATCCCAGCGCCAATGGACGCGGATCTGGGCGGTCTCCACACCCGGAAAGATCTCGGCGATGAAATTGTTAAAAATCATTAACTGCATGCTAGGCAGGCCCGGCAGAGGCACAAGGGCCGCCGGCGAAAGCTGCCGTCAAGGCTGTGCAGTTTTCCTCACTTTTTGACACAAGTTTGTTCCCGTCACGTCCGATTTGTTTCGATGGGAACGTAACGCCCGTAACGCCGGCGACCAGGAACACGGGTTACGAGGACGCCGGGCGCCCCAAAAAAAACACCCGCCGAAGCGGGTGTGCATCCCTTGCGGGCCCGGAGGGAGGTTCTTCTTGCTCTTCTTGGCGCCCTGGTGCGTGACAGCAACGCCATGTTCGACGCCAGGCCGTAAGAGACGCGTCAGCCTTTGGCCAGCAGTGCGTGTAGGCCATTGAAAGATTCGTGAAGAATTGCTCATGATTCTTCATATGGGATGCCAAAAACCGCTGCCTCCCATAGAAATGTCGGTGTCGTCTGACGTGAGACGACTGTTTCAGGGTCGAACATCCTTGTGTCCGGCCGTTCCTCCCTCGGCTGGGCGCCTAGTGTGTGACAGCAACTTAGGCTTCGCGCCCGGCCTCGTGCCGGGCGCTTTTCTTTGTGCCGCCCGCTGTCGACCCGATCCCAGGTAAAGCTTGTGTGAAATCACGCCAATAAGAATCATTCTTATTAAAATGATTTCAATAGTGTTACAGCCGAGGATCAGGCATGGACAAGTTCATGGCACGTGCCGAGTGCGAATGGCTCGCACAGTTTTTCTCCGATCCGCAGACGGATGCTGCGCCGGCGTCGCCGGGCCAATGCGGGGAGGCCCGTCCCAAGGAAGAAGCGGCTGCGGGCCGCGCGCCCTGGCATCGGGCGATCCTGTCGTCGGTCGCGCGCGTGCTGCGCCCCGGCATGCCCAAGGCGGGCACCTGAGCCACCGCGGGCCCGGCGCCGCACTCAGCGCCGGCGCAGGGCCCGGCTCAGGTGCGGATCGGCTTCCTCGTCGTCGGGCGCATCGGCACCCAGGCTGACCTCCACGGTGTGGAGGTGGCTGCGCAGCAGGGCCAGCGCCTCTTCGGTCGAGCCGCTTTCGATCAGGGCGATGAGTTGCGCATGCTCGTCCTGCAGGCACTCGGTGTGCTTGTCGTATTCGTGCTGGTAGAGCAGCAGGATCAGCGCGATCCGTCCGACCAGTTGATCGAGCGTCTGCGCGAGCAGGTCGTTGCCCGCGAGCCGCGCGAGCAGCACGTGGAATCCCGCGCCGAGCCGGCGCACCTCCTCCATGTCGTTGCCCACGCGCGCCGCGCGCTCCTGCTTGACGTGTGCGCGCAGCGCCGCCAGGTCCTTCCTGGTATGGGCCTGCGACAGCTTCTCCAGTGAGTGGCGCTCGATCGCCCAGCGCAGATCGAAGGTGTCGCGCGCCTCCTTCGGCGTGGGCTTGGCCACCGAGGCGATCTTGCCCGGCGTGAGATCCACCAGCCCTTCGCGCGCCAGGCTCTGCAGCGCCTGCCGCACCACCGTGCGGCTCACGCCGTAGAGCTTGCCCAGGCTCACTTCTCGCAGCTGCGTGCCCGGCAGCAGGCGATGGGCGGCAACCGCTTCCCGGATGCTGTCGCTGATCTCTTCGTTCTTGGTAGACATGGTCCGGGATTGTAATTAGACTAAATCGGTATACCGATATAGAGTACCGACTCGGAATTCAGACTCCCCACCACCCTCGAGGACAACGCCCCATGATCGAATTTCGCCCGGCTGTCGCAGCCTTCGCGGCCTTCTTCTGCGCCGCATCCGCAATCGCGGCCGAGCCGCTGCAGGTCGGCTTCGTCTATCAAAGCCCCGTGTCCGACGTCGGCTGGGTGGCCGTGCACGAAAGCGCGCGCAAGCAGCTCGAGAAGGAATTCGGCAACCGCATCAAGACCCAGGTGGTGCAGGACGTGAAGGCCGGCCCCGATGGCGCGCGTGTGATCCGCGAGCTGGTCGGCAACGGGGCCGGGCTGATGGTGCTCGGCAGCTTCGGCTACATGAACGACGGCCTGAAGGCGGCCGCCGAGAACCCCAAGGTCAACTTCGTCCACGCGAGCGGCTTCAGGCAGGCCGCCAACTTCGGCACCTACAACGCGCACTGGTACGAGGCCGCCTATGTGGCCGGCCTGGTGGCGGGCAAGGTCACGAAGTCGAACAAGCTCGGCTACGTGGGCGCGCTGCCGATCCCCGACGTGGTCTCGACCATCAATGCCTTCGCGCTCGGCGCGCAGAAGAGCAACCCGGCCGCCAGGGTCTCGGTGGTGTGGGTCAACGAGTGGTTCAACCCCGGCAGCGAGCGCGACGCCGCCAACACGCTGATGCAGCAGGGCGCCGACCTCATCGGCTCGGGCTTCCAGGACAACCCGGCCGTGCTGCAGGCGGCCGAGGCCAAGGGCGTCTGGTCGATCGGCATGTTCTCCGACCATCGCAAGTCCGCGCCGCAGAAGCTGCTGACCTCGCTCACGCACGACTGGACGCCCTACCTGCGCCAGGCCGTGCAGGACACGCTCGACGGCAGGTTCAAGGGCACGGCCTATGCCGCGACCCTGGCCAACGGCGGCGTGAACCTCGCGGACTGGAACCCCGGCGTGCCGGCCGAGGTGGTCCAGATGGCGAAGCAGGCGCGCGCCGACATCGTGGCCGGCAAGCTCAAGGTGTTCGCCGGACCGCTCAAGGACAACACGGGCAAGCAGCGCGCGGCTCCGGGTGCGGCGCTGTCCGATTCGGAGATCGCCGGCATGAACTGGTTCGCCGAGGGCATCCAGGGCGCGATCCCGCGCTGAGGCCCGGCCATGAACCAGACCGCAGACGCGACGGCGGCGAGTTCCGCCGACTGGTTTCCCGTGGAGTTCTCGCGCAACCTGCTCCCGGGGCAGGTGCTGCAGTCCACGCTGCTCGGCCATGAACTGGCGCTCTGGCGCTCGGCCTCGGGCGCGATGGAGGTGTGGGAGAACCGCTGTCCGCACCGCAGCGTGCGACTCAGCCTCGGCTTCGTCGTCGGGGAAGAACTGGTCTGCCGCTACCACGGCTGGCGCTACGGCCGCGACGGCCACTGCGTGTCGGTGCCTTCATCGCCGAAGGACGCGAGCCCGCCGGCCGCCTGCGCGCGCACCTACCTCAGCCGCGAGAGCGACGGCATCGTCTGGGCCAGCCTCGCGCGCATGCCGGCCGGCTATCCGCCGCGCCTCGGCGACGACCTCGTGCCGTCGCGCGGCTTCACGGTCGATCTCGATGCCGACACCCTCGTGCCGCGGATCGAACGCGCGGGCTGGTTGCAAGGGCAGAGCACTTGCGTCTGGCAGGAAGGTGCATCGGCCCTGCTGATCCAGCCGCTGTTGCCCGGCACCTCGATCGTCCACCTGCTCGTCGCGCGCGGCTCATCGAGCCTCGACAAGCAACGGGCCATCGCAAGCATCAAGACGCACATCGCCCAATGGACGACCGAGGCCCGCGCCCCGAGGGAGACCGAACATGCCTGAGACCATCGACCCCGCGATCGCGTCCGACTGGCTCGCCATCGGCGACAGCCTCGGCCTCGTGCCCGGCACGGGCCGGCGGGCCCGACTGCTGGGCCACGACCTGCACGTGCGCCGCCGGCCCGACGGCGCGCTCGAGGCCCGGTTCGAAACCGAACCCACGAGGCCTTGCCACGCCACCGACCACTGCGGCTTCATCCTGCTGTGCCTCGGCGACGAGCCCAGGCCGCTGTTCGAACTGGCGGCCTTCGCGAACCCCGCGCGCCGCTTCCTCTACATGGGTGGCTTCGGCATCCACAGCGGTCCGCTGCGGGTGGTGGAGAACTTCCTCGACATGGCGCATTTCCCCTTCGTCCATGCCCACATCCTGGGCTCGGAAGAAGCGACCGAGGTGCGCGGCTACGAGGTCGAGCTCGACGCCCGCCAGGAGCTCTGGGCCCGCGACTGCAAGTTCATCCAGCCGCTGGCCTCGGCGGACGCGAAGGGCGGGGCGGACGTCGACTACGTCTACCGCGTCGTCAACCCGTTCTCGCCGATGCTCTACAAGCACCCGGCGGGCCGTTCGGCCGAGCTCGCCGACATCATCTTCCTGTTCATCCAGCCCACCGACGAAGAGCGCTGCATCGCGCACTTCGCGATCAGCCTGTTCGATGCCGAAAGCTCGAGTGGCGAAATCATGGCCTTCCAGCAGAACATCCTCGGGCAGGACAAGCCGATCCTCGAGAACCACGTCCACAAGAAGCTGCCGCTCGATCCGCGCATCGAGGTGCCTTCGCGCGCCGACGCGGCCTCGAGCACCTTCCGCCGCTGGCTGCGCGACATCCATCTGCGCTGGGGCATCGAAGCGCAGAGCACCGAGCCGCGGCCGCGGCTCAGCGTGGAGGTCTCCGCCAAGCGAACCGTGGCGCAGGATATCGTCGAGTTCAAGCTGCGCTCGCCGCGGCGCGGCCCCTTGCCGAGCGCCACCGCGGGCTCGCACCTCGACGTGCACCTGCCGAACGGCCAGATCCGCCAGTACTCGGTCTGCGGCCAGGACGAGGAGGGCTACACCATCGCCGTCAAGCGCGAGGCCGATTCGCGCGGCGGTTCCATCGCCTTGCACGAGTCGGTGCAGGCCGGCATGCAGCTCGAGATCGGACTGCCCAAGAACAACTTCCGGCTCGACCCGCGCATCGAACACGCGGTGCTGATCGCGGGCGGCATCGGCATCACGCCGATCCTCGCGATGGCGCGCGATCTCGCGGCAAGGGGAAAGCGGCCGGCTCTGCACTACTTCTGCCGTTCGGCCGAGCATGCCGCGTACCGCGCCGAGCTCGAAGCACTGTTGGGCACGAACCTGCATCTGCACCTGGGCCTGTCGCCGCAGCAGACCGAAGACCAGGTACGGCAGGCACTGCAAGCCGGTGGCGACGCGCATGCCTTCGCCTGCGGGCCCGCGCCGCTGATGCAATGCATCGAGCGCGTCGCGGCAGAACGCCATTGGCCCGCCGATCGCGTGCACTTCGAATACTTCCGACGCACCACGCCCGTCGAGGCCACCGGCCCCGCATTCACCGTCGAACTCGCGCGCAGCGGCCGCCGCGTGCAGGTGGCGAGCGACACCACCATCGTCGAAGCACTGCGCGCGATCGACATCCACCTCGACACCAGCTGCGAGCAAGGCGTGTGCGGCACCTGCCTGTGCACCGTCATCGACGGCGAGCCCGATCACCGCGACCAGTACCTGAGCGCGGGCGAGAAGGCGTCCCACATGCAGATGCTGCCCTGCGTCTCGCGGTCGCGCTCCGCGACGCTGGTGCTCGATCTCTGAGGGCGCGCGATGATCAAGCTCTACAACGAACAGCTGTCCGGCAACTGCTACAAGCTGCGGCTCTTCATGGCCTTGCTCGGCATCGCCCATGAACGCGTGCCGGTCAACTTCCACCCCGGACGCGAACACAAGCAGGCCGAGTTCCTCGAACTCAACCCCTTCGGCCAGTTGCCCGTGATCGACGACAACGGCTTCGTGCTGCGTGACGCGCAGGCCATCCTCGTCTACCTCGCGAGCCGCCACGACAGCGCCGGCACCTGGTTTCCCGCCGATCCGAAGCGCCGCGCCCGGGTCATGCTGTGGCTCACCGTGGCCGAGGACATCACGCGCAGCGCCTCGGCCGCGCGCCTGCACGATGCCTTCGGCTACGACCTCGACGCACCGGCCTGCCGCGCGGCCGCGCACAGGCTGTTCGCGCACATCGAGGACCACCTGGGCGACCGCGAGGCCGCGGAGGAGGGCTGGCTGGTCGGCGCCACGCCCACGCTCGCCGACATCGCGTGCTTCCCCTACATCGCGCTCGCGCCCGAGGGCGGCATCGCGCTGACGCGCTATCCCGCGCTCAGGCGCTGGATCGCCCGCGTCAAGTCGATCCCAGGCTTCATCGGCATGCCGGGCATCTTCGCCCTCGGCATCGACGCCGAAGCCACCTGACGCGTCGCGGGGTGCCCCGCTGATTCGCCTCAAAAAACCTCATCCCGGTCGATTGGTCCGGGTCGCCGCGTCCCTTAACCTCGGTTGCAAGGCAGCAAAGCACTGCCTCGATTCGACCCAGGACAGGAGACAAGCCATGACCCCAACGAGCGCGACCGCCGCGCCGGCCGCCGATGCCCGCGGCTTCGAACCCGACGCGCCGATCCGCTGCCGCGACTTTCGCATCGGTGCCATCGGCGCCGGCTTCATCATGGCGGACGTGCAGCTCGCGGCCTACCGCGAGGCCGGCTTCCCCGTGGTGGCGATCGCCTCGCGCACCCGTTCCAAGGCGGCCGATGTGGCGCAGCGCTGGAACATCCCCACGGTGCATGACACGCCCGAGGCGCTGATCCGCGATCCGCAGGTGCAAATCGTCGACATCGCCTTCCCGCCCGACCGCCAGCCCGAGCTGATCCGCCTCGCGCTCGCGCAGCCGCACGTGAAGGCGGTGCTCGCGCAGAAGCCGCTGGCGCTCGACCTCGACACGGCGCGCGCGCTGGCCGAGGAGGCGCGCGCGGCCGGCAAGCCGCTGTCGGTGAACCAGAACATGCGCTTCGACCAGTCGATGCGCGTGCTCAAGCAGCTGCTCGATCGCGGCGAACTCGGCACGCCGGTACTCGCCACCATCGAGATGCGCGCCATCCCGCACTGGCAGGAGTTCCTGCGCGGCTACGGCCGCCTCACGCTGGCCAACATGAGCGTGCACCACCTCGACGTGCTGCGCTTCCTGTTCGGCGAGCCCGAGGACATCTACACCGCCGCGCGGCCCGATCCGCGCACCGGCTTCGAACACAGCGACGGCATCGTCTGCTCGACCTTGCGCTTTCGCAGCGGCGTGATGGCGCTCAGCATGGAGGACGTCTGGACCGGCCCGCACGGCGAGGGTTTCGATGCCGGCATCTTCATCAAGTGGCGCGTCGAGGGCACCGAGGGCGTGGCCGAAGGCACGATCGGCTGGCCCGACTATCCCGAAGGCAGCCCGAGCACGCTGCGCTACAGCTCGCGCCACGGCACGGACGGCCAATGGGTCGAACCTAGCTGGTCCACGCGCTGGTTCCCGCAGGCCTTCGCGGGCGTGATGGAGCAGCTGCAATGGGCGCTCGCCCAGGGCGAGGCGCCGATGCTCGACGTCGCCGACAACGTGAAGACCATGGCGCTGGTCGAGGCCGGCTACCGCTCGCTCGCCGAGCGGCGCGCCGTGCCGCTGGCCGAGTTCGGCGTCTGAGCCGCGCGCTTTCCCCGCATCCCCACCCACAAACCATCGGAGACAACCCATGATCCAAGTCGGCATCTTCAGCGGCTACTTCCCCTATGCCCTCGAGGAGTCCGCGCGCCGCATCAAGGCGCAGGGCTTCAACACCGTGCAGCTCGACCTCGCGTTCAAGGACATCGACTTCTCCACGCCCGAGGCCATCACGCGCGAGAAGTGCCACCGCGTGCGCGACACCTTCCGCCGCCACGACCTGCCGATCAGCTGCGTGTCGGCCTACACGAACATCGTCCACCCCGACGCCGGCGAGCGCAAGCGCCGCAACGACTACCTCAAGGCCACCTTGCGCCATGCGCGCGACTGCGGCACGCCCTACGTGATCAGCGAGACCGGCACCGTCAACCCCGACAGCGACTGGTCCTCGCATCCCGACAACAAGAGCGAGCGCGCCTACGCCGACTGCGTGAAGGTGGTGCGCGAGCTCGCGCAGGAGGCGCACGACCACGGCGCGGTGTTCCTGGTCGAGACCTACGTCAACAACATCATCGGCTCGGTCGAGGAAACGCTGCGCCTGTTCGCCGACGTCAACCATCCGGGCCTGGGCCTGCTGATGGACCCGACCAACTACTTCGAGACCCACAACATCGACCGCATGGACCAGGTGCTCAACCAGATGTTCGACGCGCTCGGCGACAAGGTCCGCATCGCGCATGCCAAGGACGTGAAGCGCGCCGCGGGCGACGACAAGGGCGAGAAATTCGCCGACATCGACGCCTCGGAGGCGCACCAGTTCCGCGGCGTGGGCGAGATCGAGCTGCCGGCGCCGGGCCTGGGCGCACTGAACTACGACCTCTACCTCAAGCGGCTTGCGCAGCACCATCCCAACATCCCGATCATCATCGAGCACCTCGACGAATCGGACGTGCCGCGCGCCAAGCGCTTCCTCGACGACAAGCTGCTGGAGGCCGGCGCGTGACCCAGCTCTACGGCCGCCACTGGAGCCGACGCGAGTTGCGCGAACACGCGGGCACGCTCGCGCAGTTCGCGGGCGTGCGACTGGTGACGCTGGGCGACGGCGTGGAACGCGGCATCCGCTGCCTCGAGTTCCGCACCGGCACCGGCTTCGCGTTCCAGGTGCTGGTCGACCGCGCGATGGACGTGGGAGCCTGCGAATACCGCGGCGCCGCCATCGGCTGGCAATCGCCCACGGGCTTCCGGCATCCGGGGCTGCACGAGAACGCCGACGAGGGCGGCCTCGGCTGGCTGCGTTCCTTCTCGGGCCTGCTCGTGACCTGTGGCCTCGACCACACGCTGTTCATGGACAGCGACCCGGCCGGCCACTACCACTACACGCCGCGCCAGAGCGTCGACAGCGGCCTGCACGGCCGCATCGCGAACATTCCCGCGCGGCTCACCGGTTACGGCGAGCGCTGGGAGGGCGACGACTGCATCCTCTGGTGCGAAGGCGTGGTGCAGCAGTCGGCCGTGTTCGGCGAGGACCTGCACCTGGTGCGGCGCATCGAGGCGCGCGTGGGCGAGCATGGCTTCACGCTGCACGACCGCGTGGTCAACCACGGCTTCTACCGCACGCCGCACATGTTCTGCTACCACATCAACGCCGGCCATCCGGTGCTCGACGAGGGCAGCCGCTACATCGCGCCGATCCGCCACACGCCCTGGGCCGCGCATGCCGATGCATTGCGCAGGCAATCAGTGGGCTATCGCACCCAGCCCGGGCCGCAGTCGGACTTCCATGAGCAGGTTTACGAGCATGCGATGGCGGCCGATGCGCAAGGGCGCATCCCGGTCGCGCTGGTCAACGAGGGCTTCGACGGCGGCCATGGCATCGGCCTCGCGGTCGAGGTCAACCGCGACGAGTTCCCGTGCCAGTTCCAGTGGCAGAACTACCAGCGCGGCCAGTACGCGATGGGCATCGAGCCGAGCACCAACCACGTGCTGGGCAAGCCCTTCGCGCGCGAGCGCGGTGAGCTGATCTGGCTCGAGCACGGCGACGAGCGCCGCTACACCACGCGCTTCTCGGTGCTCGACGGGCGCGGCGAGATCGCGGCCTTCGAGGAGCGCGTGCGCGCCATCTGCGCGCAGCCCGCCGACGAGTACCCGGCCATCACCGGCCGCTGGGACTGAGGCGCGAAGAAGATGGGCGAGCCGGTGCGGACATCGCGGCAGGGCGTCTCGTTGCGCGGAATACTCGGCGACATGAAGACGAAGACATCGACGCCCCCCGCCGAGGCCCCCGGCCGCTCGCGCCTGGCCGACGTCGCGCGCGTGGCCGGCGTTTCCAAGGCCACGGCCGACCGCGCGCTGCATGCGCGCAAGGGCGTGCGCTCGGCCACGGTGCAGCGCGTGGTGCGCGCGGCCGCGCAGCTGGGCTACCTGCCCGACGAGAGCCTGCACCAGGTGCTGCGGCCGCGGCCGATGGAGCTGATCTTCCTGCTGCCGGCCGGCACCAACCAGTTCATCCGCATGCTCGGCGACTACGTCGGCATCGTCGAGAAGCAGCTCGAGCCCTTCAACGTGCGCTGCCGCCGCGTCGAGATCGAGGGCTTCGATGCCGAGGTGCTGGCCGCGCGGCTGCTGCGCCATGGCCGGCAATGCGACGGCATCGCCTTCGTGCCGCTCGAGCATCCTGCCGTGCGCGAGGCCGTCGCCTCGCTGGCCGACCAGGGCGTGCACCTGCTCACGCTGCTGTCGGACCTGCCGGGCTCGCGGCGCGCCGCCTACGTGGGCATCGACAACCATGCGGCCGGCCGCACCGCGGGCTACCTCATGGGCCGCATGCTCGACCGCAAGTCGGGCAAGGTCGGCCTGATCGCGGGCAGCCTCAGCTACCGCGGCCACGAGGAGCGCGAGGTCGGCTTCCTGCAGGTGCTGGCCGAGCAGTTCCCGGGGCTGCGCGTGGTGGGCCTGCGCGAGGGCCACGACGACGTGGCGCAGAACTACCGCCAGGCGCGCACCTTGCTGCGCCAGCACACCGACCTGGTGGCGCTCTACAACATCGGCGGCGCCTCCGAGGGCATCGGCCGCGCGCTCAAGGAGGCCGGTCTCGACCGCAAGGTGGTCTTCATCGGCCACGAGATCACGCCCGACACCCGCGCCATGCTGATCGACGGCACGCTCGACGCGGCCATCAACCAGAACCCGCAGACCGAGGTGATGAACTGCGTGCGCATCTTCGCCAACCTGCGCGCGGGGCGCGATGCGCTCGCGGGCGTGGAGCCGGTGCGCGCCGGCATCGCGGTGCGCGAGAACCTGCCCTGATCCCTTCTTTCCTCCTACGACTTCAAAGACACGACACGACCATGGACATGACAGGCAAGAAGGTGCTGGTGACCGGCGCCGCCGGCGGACTCGGCACCAGCATCTGCTGGGCTTTCGCGCGCGCGGGCGCGCAGGTGCTGGCGCTGGACATCGATCCGGCCAAGGGCGAGCGCCTGGTCGCGGCCGGGGAGGGCGAGGGCGCCGAGGTGCGCGCGCGGCTGCGCTTCGTGCAGGGCGACCTCGCCGACCTCGGCGCGCTCGCGGCGCAGCTGGCCGCGCTGTTCGAGGCCCAGGGCGGCATCGACGTGCTGATCAACAACGCCGCCATCTATCCCTCGCGCAGCATCGAGGAGTTCAGCATCGAGGAGCATCGCCGCGTGCAGGGCGTGAACGTCGACGCGGCGCTGGTCTGCGTACAGGCCGCGCTGCCTCACATGAAGCGCCAGCGCTTCGGCCGCATCGTCAACGTCGTCAGCATCACGATGTACGGCGGCTGGCCGCTGCTGCTGCCCTACGTCACCTCCAAGGGCGCGCTGCTGGGCATGACGCGCGCGATGGCGCGCGAGCTCGGGCCGCATGGCATCACGGTCAACGCGGTGTCGCCGGGCGCCTTCCCGACCGATGCCGAGAAGATCCATCCCGACCCCGAGGGCTACGAGCGCTTCGTGCTCGAGCACCAGTCGGTCAAGCGCCGCGGCGCGCCCGAGGACATCGCGAACGCGATGCTGTTCTTCGCGGCCGAGGGCAGCGGCTTCGTCACCGGCCAGACGCTCAACGTCGATGGCGGCTGGGTGATGCAGTAGCCGCCGAAGCCCCCGCCTTTCCGCTCGATACCACCACCAGCTAGGGAAATCCCGCGATCGCAGCCACGGGCTGCAACGCTAAAGTCGTACTTGTTAGCGCTAACAGTTAGCGCTAATAATCTCGCCAACAGCAGCGCGACGGTTTCGGCCGGACGCCTCGAATCCCACGGCAGGGCCTGCCGTCATCGGAGACAGACACACATGAAGCAACGCCTTTTCACCGGCCGCCGCGCGGCCCTCGCCGCGATCGCCATCGTTCCGGCCCTGCAGCTGCTCGCCGCGGGCAGCGCCCAGGCGCAGGCCGCCGGCAAGCAGGTCGTGACCTTCGCCGCATCGAGCTTCGCCGAGCCCGGCCGCGGCGAGAAGATGCGCGCCTGGATCGGCAAGTTCAACCAGAGCCAGGACAAGGTCGAGATCCAGCCCGTCACGATCCCGTTCTCGTCCTTCGCGAGCACCGTCTTCACGCAGATGGGCGGCAATGCCGGCCCCGACCTCGTGCGCTTCGACCTGCCCGAGTTCTATGCCGCGGTCGATGCCAAGCGCCTCGTGCCCATCGACGACGTGATCGCCGACGGTGCCTTCCCGCTCACGGGTCCCGACAAGTACATGAAGATCGGCGGCAAGCGCTACGGCGTGGTGTTCGAGGTCAGCAACTACGCGATGGTCTACAACAAGGCGCTGCTCAAGGGCACGCCGCCTTCGAACTTCGACGAGTTCCTGTCCGCCGCCAAGGCCGCGACCGCCGCCGGCAACTACGGCTATGCCTACCGCGCCACCATGGCCGAACGCGGCGGCTTCTGGTATGACCTGTGCAACTACGTCTACGGCTTCGGCGGCCGCTGGTCCGACGAGCAGGGCAACCCGACCATCAACAGCGCCAAGGTGATCGAGGGCGTGGCGGCCTACAAGAAGGTCTACGACGCCGGCGCGATCCCCAAGGGCGCCGACGCCGCCACCTACCGGCGCATGTTCGCCGAGGGCAAGATCGCGATGCAGGTCGACAACGGCGGCGTGGCCGCCAACCTCGCGACCCAGGCCAAGGGCTTCGAGTTCGGTGCCGCACCCTCGCCGTTTCCCACCAAGGCGCAGGGCATGATCCTGGCGCCGATCAGCATCAACGCCAACAGCAAGAACAAGGCCGCGGCCGGTGCCTTCCTGCAATGGATGCTGACGCCCGAGGCGCAGCGCGAGCTGCAGCTGATCCACGGCGCCTCGAGCGTCGCGATCGCCGTGCCGCGCTCGGCCGATGAGGTCGCCAAGTGGCCCTGGATCTCGGTCTACGACCAGCAGACCGCCAACAGCGTGCCCGCGCTGCCGCAGGGCCTCGAGGTCAAGGCGCCCGAGATCCAGCAGATCGTGATCGAGCAGGTCATCAAGGTGCTGCAGGGCGGCGTCGATCCCGCCAAGGCGATGAACGACGCGCAGCAGACCGTGCTGAGCCGCGTGCTCAAGCGCTGAACCCGCGCCGCATCCCGTGACGATGAACGCCACGCTGTCCTCCGCCGCCGCGGTGGCCCGCCGCGAGGGTGCGCGCCGCCGCGCGCGCCTCGACGGCCACCCGCTCGCGCCCTATGCGCTGGTGCTGCCGGCCACGCTCTATCTGCTCGTGTTCCAGGGCTATCCGCTGTTGCGCGAACTGGTGCTGAGCTTCACCTCGACCTCGCTGCTCGCGGCCTCGCAGGGCGAATGGGTCGGGCTGCGGAACTACGCCGACCTCTGGAACGATCCCGACTTCCACCGCGTGATCTTCACCACGCTGCTCTACACCGTGGCCTGCGTGGCCTCGGCGATCGGGCTGGGCCTGGCCTCGGCGCTGCTGCTCGACGCGCCGTTCCGCGGCCGCGGCATCGCGCGCGCCGCCGTCACCATCCCGTGGGCCGCGCCGCCGGTCGCGGTGGCGCTGATCTTCATCTGGATCTACAACGCCCAGTACGGCGTGTTCGGCCACACGCTGCGCTTCTTCGGCATCGCCGCGGGCAGCGAGAACTGGCTCGACAGCATGCAGCTCGCCATGCCCGCGGTGCTGCTCACCACCATCTGGCAGATCTTCCCGTTCGCCTCGGTGGTGCTGCTGGCGGCGCTGCAGGGTGTGCCGTCCGAGCTGCGCGAGGCGGCCGTGATGGACGGCGCCGACCGGCTCAGCGTGTTCAAGGCGGTGGTGTGGCCCACCATCCGGCCCTCGGTCGCGCTGCTGGCGCTGTTCTCCACCATCTGGTCGCTGCGCCGCTTCGACCTGATCTGGCTGCTCACGCAGGGCGGGCCGGTGGGCGCCACCAATACGCTGGTGATCGATCTCTACCGGCGCGCCTTCGTCAACCACCACCTGGGCCAGGCCGCGGCCGTCGGCATGGTGGGCGTGGCGATCGCGCTGGCCGTGACGCTGGTGTACTTCCGCTACACCGCGCGCGCCGAACGCGAAGGAGAGCGCTGATGCACGCCGCCATGAGCCGACAGGCGCTGCGCATGCTCGCGGTGCTGGTGCTGCTGGGCGCAGCGGCCTTCCCCATCTACTGGATGCTGGTGACCTCGCTCACGCCGACCGAGGCGCTGTTCGCCGACCGGCCGCAACTGCTGCCGTCGCTGGGGCAACTGCCGGTGTATGCGAGCGTGTTCGCCATCAAGCCGGTGGCGAGCTGGCTCTTCAACAGCGCCTGCGTCGCGATCGGCACCACGGTGCTGAGCATCGCGCTGGCCGTGTTCCCGGCCTATGCGCTGTCGCGCTTCCGCTTCGGCGGCAAGGGCGCGATCGGCTTCGGCCTGTTCGCCACCCAGATGCTGCCCGAGGCGATGCTGGTGGTGCCGCTGTACGCGATCTTCGCGCAGATGCAGCTGCTCAACACCCTGAGCGGCCTGATCCTCGCGAACACCGCCTTCACCGTGCCGGTGATCACCTGGATCCTCAAGGGCGCCATCGACGGCGTGCCGATCGAGGTCGAGGAGGCCGCGCGCGTCGACGGCTGCTCGCGCATCGGCATCGTGCTGGGCGTGGTGGTGCCGCTGATCGCGCCCACGCTGGCCGCGGCCGCGGTGATTTCCTTCTTCCATGGCTGGAACGAGTACGTGTTCGCGCAGACGCTGATCACCGAGGAGCGGCTGCACACGGCCTCCGTCGGCCTGGCCGGCTTCATCGGCGAGCTGAGCACGCCGCTCGATGCCGTGATGGCGGTGGGCGTGATGTACACGCTGCCGGCCGTCGTCTTCTACCTGATCGTGCAGCGCCACGTCGTCTCCGGCATGACGGCCGGCAGCGTCAAAGGCTGACCCCGAACCATCGAACCGAACACACAGCCATGGCTTCCATCAAGCTCCAGGACATCACCAAGAACTTCGCCGACAAGCATGTCGTCAAGGGCGTGTCGATCGACGTGCCCGACGGGGAATTCCTCGTGCTGCTCGGCCCCTCCGGTTGCGGCAAGTCGACCCTGCTGCGCATGCTCGCCGGCCTCGAGAGCATCAGCGGCGGCGAGATCCACATCGCCGAGCGCCGCGTCGACGAACTGCCGCCGACCGAACGCGACATCGCCTTCGTGTTCCAGTCCTATGCGCTCTATCCGCACATGACGGTGCGGCGCAACATCGCGTTTCCGCTGATCATGCGGCAGCACCGCTGGTGGTTCCACATCCCGCTGCTCGGCGGCATGGCAAAGCGGCGCATCGAGCGCTCGCCCGAGGTCTCGCAGCTGGTGGAGCGCACCGCGCGCACGCTGGCGCTGACCGACTGGCTCGACAAGTACCCGCGCACGCTCTCGGGTGGCCAGCGCCAGCGCGTGGCGCTCGGCCGCGCGATGGTGCGCGAGCCGCAGGTGTTCCTGATGGACGAGCCGCTGTCGAACCTCGACGCGAAGCTGCGCACCACCATGCGCGCCGAGATCTCGAAGCTGCATCAGCGCGTGGGCGGCACCTTCGTCTACGTCACGCACGATCAGGTCGAGGCGATGACCATGGGCACGCGCATCGCGCTGCTCAAGGACGGCGCGGTGCAGCAGTTCGGCAGCCCGCGCGAGATCTACGAGGCGCCCGCCAACCTCTACGTGGCGCGCTTCATCGGCACGCCGCCGATGAACCTGCTGCAGGCCACGGTGAACGCCGACGGCAGCGCGCTCGCGCTCGGCGGCGAGACCACGATGCCGCTGCCCGCGCACCTGCGCGGCCTGGCCGCGTCCGGCGCCGCCGTGGTGCTCGGCCTGCGGCCGAACGCGCTGACGGTGGCGCGCGGCGGCCAGGGCCTGGCCGGGCGCATCGCGCTGGTCGAGCACGTCGGCGCCGAGTCGCTGGTGGCGGTCGCGCTCATCGACGCCCGCACGCTGCACGACGAGGAGGGCGCCGCGAACGCCGACCTGATGGTCACGGTGCCGGGCTACACGGACCTCGCGAACGGCGATCCGGTCGCAGTCGGCTTCGATGCCACGCAGGCCGTGCTGTTCGACGCCGCCACGGGCCGCAACCTCGCCGCCGCGCCGCGCACGCACTGAATTCTTCCCCCACCTCATCGCCAACACACTCCATGAACAAATCCTCCGCCATCCTCGAGGGCTTCCGCGTCCTCGACTGCTCCATCGCCATGGCCGGCCCCTTCGCGGCCCAGCGCCTGGGCGACCTGGGCGCCGACGTCATCAAGGTCGAGCCGGTCGCCGGCGAATGGCAGCGCCACGTCTCGGCCGGCGGCGCGCGCGGCAACCGCATCAACGTCTCCTTCCTCTCGCTCAACCGCAACAAGCGCAGCCTCGCGGTCGACCTCAAGAGCGACGAGGGCCGCGACGCGCTCTACGAGCTGGTGCGCGGCTCCGACGTGTTCCTGCAGAACTACCGCCCCGGCGTGGCCGAGCGCCTGGGCGTGGACTACGCCACGCTCTCGAAGATCAACCCGCGGCTGGTCTACGTCTCGATGTCGGGCTACGGCGAGGACGGCCCCTACAAGCTCTGGCCCGGGCAGGACCTGCTGCTGCAGGCGATGAGCGGCGCCATGCTCTCCACCGGCCGCGCCGGCGAGCCGCCGTCGCCCGCGGGCCAGTACCTGGTCGACGCCATCACGGCCTCGACCGCCTTCGAGGCCGTGATCGCCGCGCTGCTGCACCGCGAGCGCAGCGGCGAGGGCCAGCTGGTGCAGGTCAACATGCTCGATGCGATCGTCGCGCTGCAGATGCAGGAGCTGTCGGTGTTCAGCGTGGCCGGCAAGCCGCAGGAGCGCACGGCCGAGTCTCATGCCCACGTCTACATCCGCGCGCCCTACGGCGTGTTCGCCACGCAGGACGGCTTCCTCGCGCTGGCCTTCCCGAAGATGGCGGCGCTCGCGCAGGCCATCGGCGCACCGGTGCTGGCCGACTTCGACGACGAGCGCGACACCTTCGCGCGGCGCGACGAGATCTTCTCGATCACGCGCGAGAAGCTGCGCCACCGCCCCACCGCCGAGTGGCTCGCGGTGTTCCGCGCGGCCGACATCTGGGCCGGCCCGGTGTACGGCTATGCCGACGTCATGAACGATCCGCAGATCGTCCACAACGGCACCTTCGTCGAGTACGAGCATCCGACCGAGGGCAAGGTGAAGACCCCGGGCTTCCCGATCAAGTTCACGCGCACGCCCTCGAGCGTGCGCCGCGGCGCGCCGCTGGCGGGCCAGCACACGCGCGAGATCCTCGGCGAGCTGGGCTGGAGCACCGAGCGCATCGACGGCCTGCTCGCGGCCAAGGTGATCGGGGAAGATACGCTGTGAGCGGCGCGCCGATCAAGGGCCTGACCTGGGACCATCCGCGCGGCTACGTCGCGCTCGAGCGCGCGGCCGAACGCGCGCGCGCCGAGGGCCTCGACCTGCACTGGGAGCGCCAGCCGCTCGAGGGCTTCGAGTCGCATCCGATCGAGGACCTCGCCGAGCGCTACGACCTGATCGTGCTCGACCATCCGCACATCGGGGACGCGGTGGCCGGCGACTGCCTGCAGCCGCTCGAGTCGCTGTTCGCGGCCGACGAGCTCGCGCGCTGGCGCGCGCAGAGCATCGGCCGCTCGTTCGACAGCTACCGCTATGCCGGCGTGCACTGGGCGCTGCCGCTCGATGCCGCCACGCAGGTGGCGGTGGCGCGCACCGACCGGCTCGAGGGCCCGCTGCCGCGCAGCTGGGCCGAGGTGCTCGCGCTGGCCGCGCGCCAGCCTGTGTGCCTGTCGCTGGCCGGCCCGCATGCGGCGCTCTCGCTGTTCAGCGTGGCGGCCGCGCACGGCGACGCGCCCACGGGCAGCGAGCCCGGCCGCCTGTTCACGGGGCAGGGTGCCACCACGGCCTGGGAGCTGCTGTCGGAGCTGCATGCGCTGGCCTTCCGCGGCTGGGCCGGGCTCAACCCGATCGGCATCCTCGATGCGATGTCGCGCGATGCGCGGGCCGTGTACTGCCCGCTGGTCTACGGCTACGTCAACTACGCGGTGGCCGGCGCCGGCACGCAGCCGCTGCACTTCGCCGACGTGCCCGCGGGTTCGCACGGCCTCGGCTCGACGCTCGGCGGCACCGGCCTCGCGGTGAGCCGGCGCGCGACGGTCGGCGATGCGCTGCGCGCCCACCTCGTCGCGCTGATGAGCCCGGCGATGCAGGAAGACTTCATTCCCTTCGCCGACGGCCAACCGAGCGCGCGCAGCGCGTGGAGCAACGAGCGCGTCAATACCGCCTGGAACGGCTTCTTCGCGCAGACCCAGGCCACGCTCGAGGCCGCGATCGTGCGGCCGCGCCATCCGGGCTACATCCCGTTCCAGACCGCGGCCTCGGCGCTGGTGCGCGAGATGCTCGCCGACCGGCTCGCGGCCAGGGCCGCGCTCGAGCGGCTGCAGGCCCTCTACCAGGCCCACCGGCCCGCGGGCAGCGAAGTCTGAGCCCGTCTTTTCTCCTCCAGTCCACCTCCGCCATGAACCACATCCTCTTCGAGGTCCGCGACCGGGTCGCGACCCTGATCCTCAACCGCCCCGAGAAGCTCAACGCCGTCACGCCAGAGATGGCCGATGCGCTGGTCGCCCACGTGAAGGACTGCAACGCGCGCGCCGACGTGCGCGCCGTCGTCATCACGGGCGCCGGCGAGAAGGCCTTCTGCGCCGGCAGCGACATCGCCGAGCTCGACGGCTACGACACGC
Source organism: Variovorax endophyticus (assembly GCF_025376855.1). Classification (NCBI taxonomy): domain Bacteria; kingdom Pseudomonadati; phylum Pseudomonadota; class Betaproteobacteria; order Burkholderiales; family Comamonadaceae; genus Variovorax; species Variovorax endophyticus. Next base: position 3,580 of record NZ_JAHUTH010000028.1, on the reverse strand, counting down.
CCTGGACCTTCCGCAACCGGCCCGACTACTGCGACGCGATCCGCGCGCTGCGCAAGCCCGTGGTCTGCGCCATCAACGGCTATGCGCTCGGCGGCGGCCTCGAGACCGCCATGTCCTGCGACATCCGCATCGCGGCCGAGCACGCGCGCTTCGGCGCGCCCGAGGTCAAGCTCGGCTGGATCGGTGGCGGCGGCATGTCGTACATGCTCGCGCACAGCATCGGCGCCTCGAACACCGCGCTGATGCTGATGGGCGGCGATCCCATCGGCGCGCAGCAGGCGCTGCAGTGGGGCCTGGTGAGCGAGCTGGTGCCGGCCGCCGAGCTGCTGGCGCGCGCGCAGGCCATTGCCGCCACCATCGCGAGCCGCCCGCCGATCGCGGTCGAGACCGCCAAGGCCAACCTGCGCGCCGCCTATGCGATGCCGCTGGAGACCGCGATCCAGTACGAACGCGACCTGCAGACCGTGTGCTTCGCGACCGAGGACGCGAAGGAAGGCCGCGCGGCCTTCAAGGCGCGCCGTCCGGCCGTGTTCGAGGGGCGCTGAGATGCAGGCGATCCCCGACATGGTCGATGCCACGGCCACGCTGCCCGTCGATGCGGAAAGGGCGCTGCTCGTGGGCCGCGCCTGGTTGCCGGGCGGGAACGGCGAAGAGGGCGGCCCGACGCTGGTGACGGTGCGCGAGGGCCAACTGGTCGACATCGGCGCGTTCGCGCCCACCGTCTCGGCGCTGCTCGAGCGCGCGGACGCGGCCGCCGCGGTGCGCGATGCCGAGGGCGTGCCGCTCGGCACGCTGGCCGACTGGCTCGCGAGCACCGCCGCGCACGGCCCCGATCCCGCGCGGCGCCATCTGCTCGCGCCCAACGACCTGCAGGTGGTGAAAGCGGCAGGCGTGACCTTCGCGGCCAGCATGGTCGAGCGCGTGATCGAGGAACAGGCGCGCGGCGACGCGAGCCGCGCCGAGGCGGTGCGCCGCCAGGTGGTGGCCGTGGTCGGCGACGACCTCTCTGGCATCGTGCCGGGCTCGCCCGAGGCCATGCAGCTCAAGCAGGTGCTGCTCGCGCAGGGCCTGTGGTCGCAGTACCTCGAGGTCAGCATCGGGCCCGACGCCGAGGTCTTCACCAAGGCCGCGCCGCTGGCCTCGGTGGGCACCGGCGTGCAGGTGGGCCTGCATCCGGGCTCGACCTGGAACAACCCCGAGCCCGAGGTCGTGCTCGCCGTCGACAGCCGCGGCCGGACCGTCGGCGCCGCGCTCGGCAACGACGTCAACCTGCGCGACTTCGAGGGCCGCAGCGCGCTGCTGCTGGGCAAGGCCAAGGACAACAACGCCTCGTGCGCCATCGGCCCGTTCATCCGCCTGTTCGACGCCCACTACGGCATCGACGACCTGCGCGCCACCGTGGTCGAGCTGCGCGTGGAAGGCGAGGACGGCTTCGTGCTCGAGGGCTCGAGCTCGATGGCGCAGATCAGCCGCGATCCGCTCGAGTTGGTGCGCCACGCCATGGGCGCGCACCACCAGTACCCCGACGGCATCCTGCTGTTCTGCGGCACCATGTTCGCGCCGATCCAGGACCGCGACGCGCCGGGCGCCGGCTTCACCCACCACGAGGGCGACCGCGTCGCCATCCGCGCCGAGCGGCTGGGCACGCTGTTCAACCGGGTCGGGCGCAGCGACCGCATTGCGCCGTGGACCTTCGGCATCGGCGCGCTGATGCGCAACCTCGCCGCGCGCGGGCGGCTTTGAGCGCGGCGGTGGCCGGGCGCGCTTGGCGGCAGAATCCGGGCCACCCATGACAGAACCCGAAAAAAGACAGGGCCGCCGCCGCTTCGGCACCAACTCCGTCACCATGGCCGACGTGGCCCAGGTGGCGGGCGTGTCGGCACAGACCGTGTCGCGCGTGCTGCGCGACCCCGAGGGCTGCACGCCGCAGACGCGCGAGCGCGTGGAGGCGGCGATCCGCAGCACCCGCTACGTGCAGAACCTCGCGGCCAGCCACCTGGCCTCGAACCGCAGCATGACGGTGGCCGCCGTGATCCCGCAGATCGCGGCCTCGGTCTTCGCCGAGACGCTGCAGGGCCTGTCGAACGTGCTGCTGCAGGCGGGCTACCAGGTGATCATCGGCCACACCGACTACAGCCACGAGCGCGAGGAGGCCGTGGTGCGCAGCCTGCTGGGCCGCCGGCCCGACGCCTTCTTCCTCGTCGGCACGCGCCACACCGACGCGGTGCGCGAGATGCTCGCGCGCGCCGCCATTCCCGTGGTCGAGAGCTGGGCCTGGACGCGCAAGCCGATCGACCAGCTCGTGGGCTTCTCGAACCAGGAGGCGCTGGCCGCGGCCGTGGCCTATGCGCAGCGGCGCGGCTACCGCCATCCCACCTTCGTGGGCGCCGCGCGCCCCGGCGACGACCGCGCGCGCGAGCGCCTGGACGGCTACACCACCGGCATGGCGCGCCACTACCCGGGCCAGGCGTCGCGCAGCCTGGTGGTGGAGAACCTGCCCTACACCATGGGCAGCGGCAGCACCCTGCTCGAGGCCGCGCGCGCGCGCTTCCCCGACAGCGACCTGCTGCTGTTCTCGAGCGACCTGCTGGCCTCGGGCGCGCTGCTGGCCTGCCAGCGGCTGGGCATCGCGGTGCCCAGGCAGCTCGCGATCATGGGCTTCGGCGACTACGAGATCGCGCGCGAGCTCAACCCCGGCCTCACGACCATCGCGGTGCCGACCGTGCGCATGGGCGAGGAGGCCGCGCGCATGCTCGTGCAGCGGCTGCGCAGCGAGACGCCGGCGGCGCGCAAGCGCGACCTGGGTTTCGAGCTGATCGAACGCGGCAGCGCCTGAGCGGCCGGGCGCCCCGCGGGGCGCCATGAGAAAAGGGGCCGACCGTCGCCGGTCCGCCCCTTTTTTTCGTGGCGAGCCGCGGCCGAGGCCGCGGTGCGCGATCAGCCCAGCAGGCCGTGCAGGATGTTGGCGACCGGGGTCACCGCACTGCTCACGGTGTGCTCGACCTGGCTGGTGATCGGGGTCACCACGTCGGTGACCACCGAGCCCACCGAGTGATCGACGTTCTCGACCACGTTGGACACGGTCTCGACCACCGGTGCCGCCGCCGCGGTCGCGCCGGCCAGGATGTCGGTCACCGGGGCCAGGGCACCGGAACCGGCGCTGGTCAGCGTGTCCACCACCGGAGCGAGGGTGTCGCTCAGGCCGCTGGCAATCTCGGTCACCGGCTGCAGGATGTTGGCCACCGGGCCGTCGCCACCCAGCGCGCCGAGCAGGCTGCCGACGAGGCCGTCGTTGCCGAGCAGGCCGCCCACCAGGCCACCGACCAGTCCGTCGTTGCCCAGCAGGTTGCCGACCAGGCCATCGTTGCCGAGCAGGCCGCCCACGAGGCCGTCGCTGCCGAGGACGCCACCGAGCAGGCCGCCTTCGCCACCGCCGAGCACGCCGCCGAGGAGGCCACCGTCACCGCCGAGCACGCCGCCCAGCAGGCCGTCGTCGCCGAGGATGCCGCCGAGCAGGCCGCCTTCGCCGCCGCCGAGCACGCCGCCCAGCAGGCCGTCGTCGCCGAGGATGCCGCCGAGC
>NZ_JAHUTH010000027.1:0-122772 GCF_025376855.1 Variovorax endophyticus | reverse complement strand
TCGGGCTCCTCCTTGATTTCGCTGCGGGAAGCACCCACTGCCCTGTGCACGAGAAGCGCAGCGGTGGTGCGGCCGGTTCGACCAGCGTGTCCAGGCTCACGTCGATGGGGTACTCCCCGCAGCGAAATAAAGGAGGAGCCGAAGGCGGGGGACATTCGCGGAGGGGAGTACCCCGTCGGCGTGAGCCCGTCCCCGGCCTCGACAAGCAAGCAAACAAGGGCCAGAAAAACCATGACCGACGAATTCGCCTCGTTGAACCACTTCAACGGCGCCCGCGACACCCCCATGCCCCAAGACCGCCTGCGCGCCATTCGCCACGGCGCCGAGGCATTGCGCGAGCAATTGCTGGACGACCCACCGGTTCACTTCGCCCGCAGCTTCGACCTGCTGCGCATCCCCTACCCCGCATGGTTCGCGTTCACCGGCGTGTATTCGCAGCAATTGCTCAAGCCGCACATGGTCCATCTGCTGGCGCGCATGGTGGTGGTCCAGTACGACGACTTCGAAGGCCGGCTGCGCACGCTGCTGTTCACGCCGGCCGACTTCGAGGCCGGCAACGAGACGCCCTACTTCAAGCGCCTGGCCGAGAAGACCCCGAAGTTCCTGCACAAGGCGATCGCCCCGGTCTACAACACGGTGCCGCAGGCGCTCGCGCGCTGCGGCATCTCGCCGGCGCAGGTCGACTACATCACCTACGACCACCTCCACACCCAGGACCTGCGGCGCTGGCTCGGCACCTCGGGCCTGCTGCCGAACGCCAGGCTGCTGGTGCACCGCCAGGAACTCGCGAGCGTGCGGGGCCTGCTGCCGGTGCAGGCCGAGTGGTACTGCCCGCACGGACTCGACGGCATCGCGGCCGAACGCATCGTGCCCTTCGACGGCAGCATCCAGCTCGGCCGTGGCCTCGCGCTCGTGCACACGCCGGGCCATACCGAGGGCAACCATTCGCTGGTCTACCGTGCCGGCGACGGCCTGCGCGTGAGCAGCGAGAACGGAGTCTCGGCCGACAGCTGGGCGCCGCTCTCCTCGCGGCACGACGGCATCCGACGCTATGCGAAAGCGACCGGCGCCGAGGTGATCCTCAACGGCAACACGCAGGAAGGCAGCACCGACCAGTACCTGTCGATGGTGCTCGAGAAGACCCTGGCCGGCACCTCGTCGTCACACGGCTTCAGCAACGTCGTGCCCTCGGCCGAATGCTCGCCGCACTGGCTGTTTCCGGGCGCGCCCACCAGCCACCTCTGGGGCGAAACCAGCTTCGGCACCCCGGTGCACGCCTGAGGCCCCCGCACCACCGGCGCACGCCGCCGGCCCATTTCGGTGCACACATCTTGCATACCAGTTGGCACGGAAGCTGCTGGTATGCAGGCACATGGCCACCTCCGCATCCGAAATCAGTGCGCGCATCGTCGAGGCGGTGATGGCGCAGAAGCTCGCGCCGGGTTCGCGCCTGGGCGAACAGCAGCTCGCAATGCTGTTCGACTGCAGCCGCACCATCGTGCGCGAGGCGCTCACGCGGCTGGCGGCGCGTGGCATCGTCACCGTGAGCGCGCGGCGCGGCTGGTTCGTGATCGAGCCCTCGCAGGACGAGGCGCGCGAGGCCTTCGAGGCGCGGCGCGTGATCGAGCTCGGCCTCATTCGCAGCGCCGGCAGCGCGGGCAAGCTCCAGAAGAGCGCGCTGCGCCAGCTGAAGACGCACCTGCAGCGCGAGAAGGCCGCGCTCAAGGAAAGCGACGTCGGCAATCGCAGCTTCCTGCTCGGCGACTTCCACGTCTGCCTGGCCGAATGCCTGGGCAACACGCTGCTGGCCGACACCCTGCGCGACTACACGGCGCGCACCACCTTGATCGCCATGCTCTACCAGTCCACGCACGACGCGGTGCAGTCCTGCGAGGACCACGTGCAGATCGTCGCGGCGCTCGAGCGCGGCGACCATGCCGCCGCCGAGGCCCTGATGGCCGAGCACATCGGCACGGTGCAGTCGGCCCTGCGCGTGCAGGCGCCCGCCGATCCGCTGGCCCAGCTGCGCGATGCGCTGGCGCCGCTGCAGAACACGGCCACCGCCCCACTTGCCAAGGGCAGCAAACGCGGCAAGCGCGGCGCCACCCCCGATTCCGATTCTTCGACTTACCTAGGAGCCCTGCTATGACCTTCTCTGCTTCCAAACGCCGCGTCGCCCTCGCGCTCGCTTCCGCCGCCCTGCTGGCCTCGGCCGGTGCCGCGCAGGCCCAGAACGCGCTCGACAACGTGCTCAAGGCCAAGACCATCAAGATCGCCGTGCCCACCGACTACCCGCCCTACGGCTCGGTCGACAGGAACATGAAGCCGCAGGGCCTCGATGTGGAGATGGCCGAGCTCATCGCCGCCAAGCTGGGCGTCAAGGTCGAGCTGGTGCCCGTGACCAGCGCCAACCGCATCCCGTACCTGCAGACGAAGAAGGCCGATCTCGTGATCTCCACGCTCGGCAAGAACGCGGAGCGCGAGAAGGTGATCGACTTCTCCTCGGCCTATGCGCCCTTCTTCCAGGCCGTGTACGCCGCCAAGAGCATGAAGCTCGCCAGCTTCGCCGACATGGCCGGCAAGACCGTGGCCGTCACGCGCGGCGCGATGGAGGACCAGGAGCTCAACAAGGTGGCGCCGCCGAACGTCGACTACCGCCGCTTCGAGGACAACAACGCGACCATCGCGGCCTTCGTCGCGGGCCAGACCCAGACCCTCGCGACCAGCGCCGCGGTTGCCGGCGACATGCTCGCCAAGAACCCCAAGGTCAGCGCCGAGTTCAAGCTGCTGCTCAAGGACAGCCCCTGCTTCGTCGGCATCGCCAAGGGCGAGACCGCGCTCAAGACCAGGGTCAACGAGATCATCGCGACGGCCAAGAAGGACGGCACGCTCGACGCCCTGTCGAAGAAGTGGCTCGGCAAGGCCGCCGGCGACCTGCCGGTCTGATCGAACGGCGCGGCCATGGGCATCGAATTCGACTTTGGCGCCGTGCTCGCCGAATGGCCGCTGCTGCTGCGCGGCGTCGCGTGGACCATCGGCCTCACGGCCGTGGGCACCGTGCTGGGCATGATGGTCGGCACCTTCTGCGCCTGGGCGCGCGCCGACGGCCCGCGCTGGCTGCGCGCCATCGTGGGCACCTACGTGGAGCTGATCCGCAACACGCCCTTCATCGTGCAGCTGTTCTTCATCTTCTTCGGCCTGCCGGCCGCGGGCGTCAAGCTCTCGCCCGAAGTCGCCTCGGTGATCGCGATGGTGCTGAACCTCGGCGCCTATTCCACCGAGATCATCCGCGCCGGCATCGAGGCCACGCCCAAGGGCCAGATCGAGGCCGCCGTGAGCCTGGCGCTGAGCCGCTCGCAGGTGTTCCTGCGCGTGGTGCTGCCGCCGGCGCTCAAGAAGGTGTGGCCCGCGATGGTGAGCCAGATCGTCATCGTGATGCTGGGCTCGGCCGTGTGCGGGCAGATCTCGACCGAGGAGCTGAGCTACGCGGCCAACCTGATCCAGAGCCGCAACTTCCGCGCCTTCGAGGCCTTCATCGTCGCCACGCTGATCTACCTCGCGCTCTCGGTGGCGCTGCGGCGGCTGCTCGACTGGGCCGGTCCCCGCTTCTTCTTCGGCCGCTGAAACCGCCATGACAGATTTCTCCCTCTGGGACATCCTGCGCAACCTGCTGCTGGCGCTGCGCTGGACCGTCGTGCTCTCGCTCATCGCCTTCGTCGGCGGCGGCATCGTGGGCGCGCTGCTGCTGTTCCTGCGCCTGCGCGGGGGCCGGGCCGTCGGCAAGGCCGTGGGCCTCTACGTGCAGCTGTTCCAGGGCACGCCGCTGCTGATGCAGCTGTTCCTGGCCTACTTCGGCATCGCCCTGTTCGGCATCGACGTGTCGGCCTGGACCGCGGCCAGCGTGGCGCTCACGCTCTACACCAGCGCCTTCCTCGCCGAGATCTGGCGCGGCTGCGTGGCCTCGATCCCGAAGGGGCAGTGGGAAGCCTCGGGCAGCCTCGCGCTGAGCTTCGGCGAGCAGCTGCGCCACGTGATCCTGCCGCAGGCCGTGAGGATCGCGATCGCGCCCACCGTGGGCTTCCTGGTGCAGGTCATCAAGGGCACGGCGCTGGCGTCGGTCATCGGCTTCGTCGAACTCACCAAGGCCGGCAGCATGATCTCCAACGCCACCTTCAAGCCCTTCGTGGTGTTCAGCTGCGTGGCCCTGCTCTATTTCGTGCTGTGCTTTCCCGTGAGCCTGTACGCCAAGACCCTCGAGAGGAAAACCCATGGCCGCCGTGCCTGAACCGCAACAACAACCCGCCGTCGCCGTGGGCTCGCCGATCGTGCGCATCACCGCGCTGCGCAAGTCCTACGGCAGCAACGAGGTGCTCAAGGGCATCGACCTCGACGTCAAGCGCGGCGAGGTGATCGCCATCATCGGCAAGAGCGGCTCGGGCAAGAGCACGCTGCTGCGCTGCATCAACGGCCTCGAGGTGTTCCAGGAAGGCTCGCTCACCGTCGACGGCAAGCCGCTGCTGCACGAGAGCGCGATGGCGATGCGCGAGCTGCGCCAGCGCGTGGGCATGATCTTCCAGGGCTTCAACCTGTTCCCGCACCTCACGGTCGGCAAGAACGTGATGCTCGCGCCCACGCTGGTGAAGAAGCGCGCGTCGCTCGAGGCCGCCTCGCAGGCGCGCAAGCTGCTCACGCGCGTGGGCCTGGCCGAGAAGTTCGACGCCATGCCCGACCAGCTCTCGGGCGGCCAGCAGCAGCGCGTGGCGATCGCGCGCGCGCTGGCCATGGAACCGGGCGTGCTGCTGTGCGACGAGATCACCTCGGCGCTCGACCCCGAACTCGTCGGCGAGGTGCTGCGCGTGGTGGAGTCGCTGGCCGACGAGGGCATGACCCTGCTGATGGTCACGCACGAGATGAACTTCGCGCGCAAGGTGGCCGACCGCGTGATCTTCATGCACCAGGGCCGCGTGCACGAGATGGGGCCGCCCGCCGAGCTGTTCGCGAATCCACAGACGCCGGAGCTGCGGCAGTTCCTGTCGTCGCTGCATGACTGACCAAGTGTGAGCCGGCGGGCCGCTATGCTCGGCCCCCCATGCAGATCGAACAAGCCCGCCCCGAGGAAGCCCCCACCGTCGTCGCCGTGCTGCACGAGGCCGCGCAGTGGCTGGTCGACGCAGGCCGCACCCTGTGGTCGGGCCCGGAGATCGCGCCCGCACGGATCGAGCGCGACTGCGCGGCGGGCGGCTACTTCATCGCGCGCATCGATGGCCAGGTGGCCGGCGTGGTCCGGCTCGACCTCGAGGACCCGTACTTCTGGCCCGAGATCGAGGCCGGCAGCTCGCTCTACGTGCACAAGCTCGCGGTGCGCCGCGGCTTCGCGGGGCAAGGCGTGTCGAACGCCTTGCTGGTGTTCGCGCGCGAACGCTCGACGGCGCTCGGCAAGCGCCACCTGCGGCTCGACTGCGTGGCCGACCGCGCGCCGCTGCGCGGCCTCTACGAGCGCTTCGGCTTCTCGCTGCACAGCGAGATCCGCAAGGACTTCGGCCTCTTCGCGCGCTACGAATTGCCGCTGGGCTGAGCCTCAGGCCGCGGCGTGCTGCGCGATGACCTGCGCGCGCTGCAGCCGCTCGATCTCCTCCTCGCCGAAATCGAATTCGCGCAGCACCTCGTGGGTCTGCTCGCCCACGCGCGGCGCGGCCGAGCGCGCATGCGGCGACACGCCGTCGAAATGCAGCGGCAGCCCGAGCGAGCGCGTGGTGCCGCCCTCGGCATGGTCGACCTCCACCACCATCGACACCGCGCTCGACTGCGGATGCTCGAGCGCCTGCTTCACGTCGTGCACCGGTCCCACCGGCACGCCGGCGCGGTCGAGGCGCTCGATCCAGTGGTCCGCGCCGTGCGGCGCCAGCGCCTGCGTGATCAGCGCCTCGAGCGCGGCCTGGTGCGCGAGCCGGTCGCGGCCCGTGCGAAAGCGCGGGTCGTCCACCCATTCGGGATGGCCCAGCACCTCGGCAATGCGCTGCCAGTTGGCCTGGTTGCCGCCGCCGATCGCGATCGCGCCCTCGGCGCAGCGGAAGGTCTGGTAGGGCGCGATCAGCGGATGGGCGGTGCCCATCGGCCGCGCGATCGCGCCGCTCGAGAAGTAGGCCGCGGCGAACCAGTACATCTGCTGCAGCGAGGCCTGCAGCAGCGAGGTCTCGACCTTGCTGCCGATGCCGGTCCGCAGCCGCCGCACATAGGCCGAGAGGCTGCCGAGCGCGGCCAGGATGCCGGCATTGATGTCGGCGACCGAGTTGCCGGGCTTGGCCTGCTCGCCGCCGAGGCTGCCGGTGACGCTGATCAGGCCCGAGAAGGCCTGCAGCACCAGGTCGAAGCCGCCCTTGTCGCTCAGCGGGCCGTTGGGGCCGTAGCCGCTGATCGAGCAGTAGACGAGGCCGGGGTTCGCGGCGCGCAGCTGCTCGTAGCCGAGGCCGAGCGCATCGAGCTTTCCGCGCCGGAAGTTCTCGGTGACGATGTCGCAACGCGCCGCGAGCCGGCGGATCACCTCCTGCCCGGCCGGCTGGCGGATGTCGACCGCCACCGAGCGCTTGCCGCGGTTGAGCATCACGAACGATGGCGCGAGCCCCGGGTCGTTGGGCCGTGCATAGCCGCGCGCATCGTCGCCGGCCGGAAACTTCTCGATCTTGATGACCTCGGCGCCCATGTCGGCCAGCATCAGGCCGCAGATCGGGCCGGCCATGATCTGCGACAGCTCGAGCACGCGCACGCCGGCCAGCGGCAGCGCGGCGGGGTCCGGTGGCGGCATTCCGTGCGCCACGCTCAATGGCCCTCGAAGCGCGGCGCGCGGTTCTCGGCGAAGGCCGCCAGGGCCTCGTGCAGGTCGCGCGTGCGCAGGCTGGCGACATGCGCCTGCTGCGCGGTGGCCTCGTCGTACTGCTGGCGCGCGGTCTCGTTGAGCGTGCGCTTCATCGTGACCAGCGGGATCGGCGCCACCGCGAGCAGCTCGTCGAGCCAGGTGCGCAGCTCGGCATCGAGCGCCTCGGGCGCGACCAGCGCATCGAGGTAGCCCACGCGCAGCATCTCCTCGGCCTGGATCGCGCGGGAGGTCAGGAACAGCTTCTTGGCCGCGCCGAGCCCCAGCCGCGAGACCCAGCGGCGGATGCCGTGGCCGTAGTAGTGCAGGCCCAGGCGCGAGGCCGGCATGAACATGCGCATGCCCTGCACGCCGAGACGGAAGTCGCAGGCCAGCGCGAGGTCGGTGGCGCCGCCGTAGACCGGCCCGTGCAGCCGCGCGATGGTGACCGCGCGCGCGTTCTCGATCTCGTCGGTGAACTGCTCGAACAGGTTCTCGCCGGTGGCCGCGGCCTTGCCCAGGCGCGAGAGGTCGAAGCCCGAACTGAAGCTCTTGCCCGTGCTTGCGAACACGATCACGCGCACCGCCGGATCGGCATCGAGCTGGCGCAGGTAGCCGCGCAGCACCGGCAGGTCGTCGGGCTCGATGCGGTTGTGGCTGCCGGGCCGGCGCAGCGTGATGGTGGCGACGGCGCCGTCGATGGCGAGCAGCGGCGGCGCGGCGGTGTCGGCCGCGGGATCCTGGAGGGTCGTGGTCATGCGTGAAGGTCCTTGGAGATGAAAAAGAAAAAAAGGGAAAGGAGCGGGTCAATCGAAATGGAGCTGCTGCTCGCGGATCACCTGGCCCCACTTGCGGAAGTCGGTCGCGACCAGCTCGGCGGCCGCCTCGGGCGGGCCGGCCTCGATGTCGCTGCCCGTGGCCAGCAGGCGCTCGCGCACCGCAGGCGTCTGCAGGGCGGCGTTGAGCGCCGCATTGAGCCGTCGCACGACGGGCGCCGGCAGGCCCTTGGGCGCGGCGAGCACGAACCAGCCCTGCGCGTCGTAGCCGGGCAGGCCCTGCGCGGCCACGGTCTTCACGCCCGGCAGCGCCGGCACCTCGCGCGCCGAGGTCACGGCGATGGCGCGCGCCCGGCCGCCCTGCACCACCGGCACGGCGGGCGCGATGGTGGCGAACGAGACCGCGACCGCGCCGCCCATCAGGTCGTTCATGGCCGGCGCCGCGCCCTTGTAGGGCACGTGCATCAGGTCGCTGCGGCTCGCGGCCTTGAGCAGCTCGCCCGCCAGGTGGTGGATGGTGCCGTTGCCCGAGCTGGAATAGGCCAGCTGACCCGGCTGCGCGCGCGCCAGCGCCAGCAGTTCGGGCAGGGTGCGCGCGGGCACCGAGGGATTCACCAGCACCACCAGCGGCGACTTCGAGACCACGCCCAGGTAGCTGAAGTCGCTGCGCGGGTCGTAGGGCACCTTGCGCGCGTTCGGGATGATGGTCAGTGGCGCGCCGTCGATCAGGCCCAGGGTGTAGCCGTCGGGCGCGGCGGTCTTGACGGCCTCGGCGCCGATCGCGCCGCCGGCGCCGGGCCGGTAGTCCACCACCACCGGCTGGCCCAGCGCCTTCTCCATCACCGGCGCGAGGTCGCGCGCCACCGCGTCGGCCGCGCCGCCGGGCGTGTAGCCGAGCACCAGCCGCAGCGGGCGGGTCGGCGACCAGCTTTCCTGCGCATGCAAAAATCCGGGCGCACCCAGCAGAAATGCAGAACCAGCCGCCACGACCTTCCAAAGCAGTCTTGAAAACACCACGCGTCTCCGTTTAAATATTTATAAACGAGTTCAGTATATTTTCAGATCACATCCGTATGCAACCCGGTAGAAGCCCCGTTGCCAGCCCGACGCTGGCCGAATCGATCCGCCTGTCGATCATCGAAAGCCTGGCCAGCGGCCTGCTGCAGCCCGGTCAGCCCATCGACGAGCGCGGACTCAGCGAGCGTTTCGAGGTCTCGCGCACCCCGATCCGCGAAGCCATCCTCCAGCTCGCGGCCCAGGGTTTCGTGGTGATGGAACCGCGCAGCGGCGCCTCGGTGCCGCGGCTGTCGATCCAGCTGCTGCGCGAGCTGCTGGAGCTGCTCGGCGAGCTGGAAGGCGCGGCCGCCAAGTTCGCCGCCAAGCGCATGCGCCCGGCCGAGAAGAAGGCGCTGGAAGAGGCGCTGGCCGCCTGCGCCGAGGCCTCGGCGCGCGACGACGCGCTGGCCTACCGCGATGCCAACGACCATTTCCACGACCTGATCTACGCGGCCTGCCGCAACGAGACGCTGGTCGACCAGATCCGCGCGCTGCGCACCCGCTGCGCCGCCTACACCGCCAACCGCTTCGATTCGCCGGGCCGCATGCAGCGCTCGGCGCGCGAGCACGCGGCCATCGCCGAGGCGCTGCTGCGCAGCGATCCGGCCGAGGCGCAGGCGGCGATGCTGGTCCACATCTCGATCGGCGGCAGCGACTTCGCGGAGTTCGTGAGCGGCTTGCCGCAGAACCTGTTGCATGCCTGAGGCGGCCGGTGACGTCCTGCAACCAATCGGGCGCGAACTCGCGCGCCTGTGGCAAGCTCCCACCGCCATGCAAAGCCGCCGCTCCATGCCCCTCTCCTTGACCCGCCCTACCCGCCGCCGCGCGCTGGGCGTCCTGCTCGGCGCCGCCGCGCTCCAGGCGCCGTTCGCCGCCTTCGCGGGCTTCAACTTCTTCACCAGCGAATACACCGCCAGCCGCGACGAGCTGCAGGCGCAGATCGCGCGCCGCTTCCCGGTGGCCGAGCGCTATGCCGAGCTGTTCACGGTCGGGCTGCGCGATCCGCAGCTGGGCCTGGACGCGGCCACCAACCGCGCCGCGATCACCGCCACGCTGACCATCGCGAGCCCGCTGCTCGGCGGCGCGCCGGTGCAGGGCACGGTGGCGGTCAGCAGCGCGCTCAAGTACGACGCCGCCACGCGCGCGCTGCGGCTCGACCAGCCCAAGGCCGAGCGCATCGAGCTGCAGGGCCTGGGCGGGCGCGATGGCGAGCGGCTGCAGCGCGTGGGCGCGCTGGTGGCGCAGGAACTGCTGCAAGGCCAGCCGCTGCGCACCTTCAAGCCCGAGGAACTCACCGTCGGGCGCAAGACCTACGAGATCGGCGACATCACGGTGCTCGCCGACGGCATCAAGGTGCAACTCAAATGACACATCGCAGACGCACGCTCCTGCTCGCCCTGGGCGCCACGGCCGCGCTCGCCGCGGGCTGCGCCGGCTTCACGCCCACGCCGCGCACGCGCTTCGACCTCGAGGCCCACCGCGGCGGCCGCGGCCTCGCGCCCGAGAACACGCTGGCGGCCTTCTCCAACGCCATCGACCTCGGCGTGACCACGCTCGAGCTCGACATCGGCCTGAGCGCCGACGGCGTGGTGGTGGTGTCGCACGACACGGCCCTCAACCCCGACCACACGCGCGATGCCGCCGGCCAGTGGCTCGCGCCCGCCAACGGCCGCAGCGGACCCACGATCCGCTCGCTCACGCTGGCGCAGCTGCAGGGCTACGACGTGGGCCGGCTCAATCCCTCGAGCAGCTACGGCCGCCAGTTCGCGCTGCAGCTGCCGCGCGACGGCGAACGCATTCCCACGCTCGAGGCGGTGTTCGACCTGGTGCGCGCGCGCGGCCCGGCCGCGGCCACCGTGCGCTTCAACATCGAGACCAAGATCGATCCGACAAAACCCGACGAGACCGCCGCGCCCGAGCCCATGGTGCGCGCGCTGCTGGCGGTCATCGACAAGGCGCAAATGGCCGAGCGCGTGACCGTGCAGAGCTTCGACTGGCGCACGCTGGCGCTGGTGGGCCAATTGGCGCCGCAGTTGTCGCGCGCCTACCTGAGCACGCCGCGCACGCTGAAGGACAAGCGCTGGACCGCCGGGCTCGATGCCGCGGGCTTCGGCTCCACGCCGCGGCTCGTGAAGGCCGCGGCCGGCACCAGTGGCGGTCCGCTCGTCTGGTCGCCGGCCTTCGCCGACCTCGACGCGGCGCAGGTGAAGGAGGCACAGGGCCTCGGCATGAAGGTGCTGCCCTGGACCGTGAACCAGCGCGCCGACATGATCCGGCTGATGGACCTGGGCGTGGACGGCATCATCACCGACTACCCCGACGTGCTGCGCGACCTGGTACGCGAGCGCGGGCTGCCGCTGCCGCCCTCGGGAAGGAGCGCCTCGTGAGCGCCGCGCTGCAACAGCTCGACACCATCGCCGGGCACATCGACGCGCTGCGCCGCCAGGGCGGCGGCCCCGCCGGCCTGCTGTCGGACCAGGCACGCGGCAGCGCCGCGCTGCTGGCCGCCCTGCCGCCGCGCTATGGCGAGGTGCTGCTGAACCTGCTCGACCGGCTCGAATCGAGCGCGCTGTTCAGTGAGGAAAGCTGCTCGTTCAGCCAGAAAGATTTGCTCGACAACCTGTCGTTGTGGGTGGACAAGGCCCGCGCGCAGCTCGGCGGCTGAGGCACGCGGTTTATCATCGACCCTCCATGCGCACCCTGTTCCTCGCCCTCATGATCGCCCTGCTGCCGGTTCGCGGCTGGCTCGGCGACGCGATGGCAATCGAGATGGTGCGGCATGCGATGCCCGCGGCCGAGGCCGTCGCCGGCGCGGCACAGGCGGCCACCGAGGCGCACTGCCACGAGGCGGGCGACATGGCCATGAGCGCCATGGACGGCGCATCGCACGAAGACCACGCGATGGCCGATGGCCATGGTGACGACAGCGACCACGCCAGCCACCAGGGTTGCGGCACCTGCACCGCCTGCCAGGTCTGCCATTCGGTCGCGCTCGGCGGCACCGAACTCCCGGGCATCGCGCACGATGCCCCCCAGGCCGCCCCCGCGGCCCCGGCGGCTCGCTTCGCGAGCACCGAGCCCTTCCTGGGCCTGAAGCCGCCCATTTCCTGATCTCCCTGCCCGTAGTCCGTCCGCGGTGAGCCCTTGCCGGCTCGCGGCGTCGATCGTATTGCTCATGGAGATCGAGCGTGAACCCCATCGTTCGCCGGCACCTGGCCGGCCCCTTTCCCTTTCGCTGTCGAACAGCTGACGCGCTCCCCCGGCGCGCCCTCGCATTCGCCAGCGCCCTGTTTCTGGCCGGCTGCGCCAGCCTCTCGCCCGACGGCGGCACGGCCGACGTGCAGGCCCTGGTCGCGGGCAATCCCCTGATGGCGGGCCAGCCGGCCCAGCGCATGCCCGACGAGGCTTCGCGCAAAAGCGTCGATGCGCTGCTCGCCAGGCCGCTCGACGCCGAGGCCGCCGTGCGCATCGCGCTGGTCAACGGCCCGCGCGTGCAGGACGCCTTCGCCACCCTGCAGCTGAGCGACGCCGACCGCGTGCAGGCCGCGAGCCTGCCGAACCCGGTGCTCTCGTTCAGCCGGCTGGCGCAGGGCCGCGAGCGCGAATTCGAGCGCATGCTGAGCTTCAACGTGATCGGCCTGGTCACGCTGCCGTGGCAGGCGCGCTGGGCCGGCCAGCGTCACGAGGCCGCCAAGCTGCAGGCCGCGCAGAGCGTGCTGCTGCTGGCCGCCGACACGCGCCGCGCCTGGGTGCGCGCGGTGGCGGCGCAGCAGAGCGTGATCTACCTGCGCGATGCCAGGGAGGCGGCCGAGGCCGGCGCCGAGCTCGCGCACCGCATGGCCCAGGTCGGCAACTGGAGCGCGCTGCAGCGCACGCGCGAACAGCTGCTGCTGGCCGATGCCGCGGCCCAGCTCGCGCGTGCCGAGCAGGCCGCCGTGGCCTCGCGCGAACAGCTCACGCGGCTGCTGGGCCTGGCGGGCGAACGCACCGCCTACACCCTGCCCGACCGCCTGCCGGCGCTGCCCCAGGCCGCGCCCGAGCTCGGCGACGTGCAGGCGCGCGCGCTGCGCGACCGGCTCGACGTGCGCTCGGCGCAGGCGCAGAACACGGCCGTGGCCGGCTCGCTCGGCCTCACGCACGCCACCAGCGTGATCAACGCGATGGAGCTGGGCGTGGTGCGCAACACCACCTTCGACAACGACGCCGACCGCACGCAGAAAACCAAGCGAGGCTTCGAGATCGACCTGCCCATTCCGATCTTCGACTGGGGCCAGTCGCGCAACGGCCGTGCCGAGGCGCAGTACCTGCAGTCGGCCGCCCGCGTGCGCGACGTGGGCGTGCTCGCCGCGAGCGAGGCGCGCGAGGCATGGCAGGGCTGGAACACCGCCTACGGCATCGCCCGCCGCTACCGCGACGAGGTACTGCCGCTGCGCAAGAAGGTCAACGAAGAGATGGTCCTTCGCTACAACGGCATGCTCGCCAGCGTCTGGGAACTGCTCGGCGAAACCCGCGCCAGCATGCTCGCGGTGAACGCGGGCATCGAGGCGCAGCGCGATTTCTGGCTGGCGGACACCGATCTGCAGCTGGTGCTCACGGGCAGCTCGCCCGGCGGCATGACGGCGCTGCAGACCGCGGCCGCCACGGACGCCCCCGCGGCGGGAGGCCACTGAAAATGAACCGTCGAAACTTCTTCGCTGGCGCGGCAACCGCCGTCGCCGCCACCACCGTCAGCCGCGTGTCGATGGCCGCGCTGCCCGAACCCGTCTCGCAGGGCTCCACCGCCACCGCGCCGCCGCTGGTGCCACCGAACGGCCGGCCCTACAACCCCGTCGTCACGCTCAACGGCTGGACCCTGCCCTGGCGCATGAACGCCGGCGTCAAGGAATTCCACCTCGTCGCCGAGCCCGTGGTGCGCGAGATGGCACCGGGCTTCAAGGTCAACATGTGGGGCTACAACGGCCAGTCGCCCGGCCCGACCATCGAGGTGGTGGAAGGCGACAGGGTCCGCATCTTCGTGACCAACCGGCTGCCCGAGCACACCACGGTGCACTGGCACGGCCAGCGCCTGCCCAACGGCATGGACGGCGTGGGCGGCATCACGCAGCCGCACATTCCGCCAGGCAAGACCTTCGTCTACGAGTTCACGGCGCGCCGGCCCGGCACCTTCATGTACCACCCGCATGCCGACGAGATGGTGCAGATGGCGATGGGGATGATGGGTTTCTGGGTCACGCACCCGAAGGCCGATCACCCGCTGATCGAGAAGGTCGATCGCGACTTCTGCTTCCTGCTCGGCAGCTTCGACGTGGAGCCCGGCAGCGCCACGCCCAAGGTCAACACCATGACCGACTTCAACATCTGGAGCTTCAACAGCCGCGTGTTCCCGGCCATCGACACGCTCAACGTGCGCCGCGGAGATCGCGTGCGCATCCGCGCGGGCAACCTCACGATGACCAACCACCCGATCCACATCCACGGCCACGAGTTCGAGGTGACCGGCACCGACGGCGGGCCCGTGCCGCGCACCGCGCGCTGGCCCGAGGTGTCGGTCGACGTGGCGGTGGGCCAGATGCGGCAGATGGAGTTCATCGCCGACGAGGAAGGCGACTGGGCGCTGCACTGCCACAAGGCGCACCACACCATGGGGCCGATGGGCCACGAGGTGCCGACCATGATCGGCGTGGACCACAAGGGCGTGGCCGAGAAGATCAGGAAGCTGGTGCCCGACTACATGGTGATGGGCGACAAGGGCATGGCCGACATGGGCGAGATGGAGATGCCCATTCCCGACAACACGGTGCCGATGATGACCGGCACCGGCCCCTTCGGTTCGGCCGAGATGGGCGGCATGTTCACGCTGCTCAAGGTGCGCCGCGATCAGAAGCCCGGCGACTACCGCGACCCGGGCTGGTTCAAGCATCCGCCGGGCACGGTCGCGCGCGAAGTGCCCGACGCGAACGTGCCGCCGGCCCCGCGCGCGAAGGCACCGGCGCCATCGGCCGCCGAGCCCGATGCCAGCGTGCGCAAGCCCTCGGGGCATGGCGCGCACCAGCACTGAACCCGCTCATCCCCTTTCATTTTTTGGAGTTCCATCCATGAACAAGACACTCGCACTGGTTACCGCCGGCCTCGCGCTCGCGGCCTTCGCCACCACCGCGCCGGCACACGAGAACCACGTCGCCAGGCCCAAGGGCGCGGCCGAACTCGCGCCCGAGCAGAAGCCCTGGGGCATCGTCGGCAAGCCCGGCGCCGTGAAGCGCACCATCGACATCGCGATGGCCGACGACATGACGTTCACGCCCTCGGTGATCGAGGTGCGCGAAGGCGACACGCTGCGCCTGCGCCTGAAGAACAAAGGCAAGGATCTGCACGAGCTCGTGCTCGGCACCACGGCCGAGATCGAGGCCCACGCGGCCATGATGAAGAAATTCCCCGGCATGGAGCACGACGAGCCCTGGATGGCGCACGTGCTGCCGGGCCACACCGGCGAGCTGGTCTGGACCTTCAACCGCGCCGGCGACTTCGACTTCGCCTGCCTGGTGAAGGACCACTACGAACTCGGCATGGCCGGCCGCGTGCGCGTGCTGCCCGCCGCCGGCAAATCCTGACAACCCAAAGGAGCTCCCATGCAAAGAAGACGACTGATGCTGGCCCTGGCGTCCACCGCCGCCCTGCCGTTCGCGGCGCGCGCCGCGGCGCCGATGGTCGAGATCTGGAAGGACCCGAACTGCGGCTGCTGCCAGGACTGGGTCAAGCACCTCAACAGGAACGGCTTCGCCACGCGCGTGCACGACGAAGGCAACGCGGCCGCGCGCAAGCGCCTGGGCCTGCCCGAGAAGCTGGGCTCGTGCCACACGGGCCAGGTCGGCGGCTACGCCATCGAGGGCCATGTGCCCGCGCGCGAGATCCAGCGCCTGCTCAAGGAGAAGCCCAGGGCCGTGGGCCTCGCCGTGCCCGGCATGCCGGTCGGCTCGCCGGGCATGGACGGTCCGGCCTATGGCGACCAGCGCGATCCCTACGACGTGCTGCTGGTGCTGGCCGATGGCGGCACGCGCGTGTTCCAGAGCTATCGATGAATCCCCCGAACCCCTCGCAAGAAAGACCGATCACCATGAAGAAACTGATTACCGCCCTCGGCGCCACCCTGCTCGCCGCCGCCGCCTTCGCGCAGGCGGCCCTGCCCTCGGTCGAGGGAGAGGTCCGCAAGATCGATGCCGACGCGAAGAAGATCACGCTGAAGCACGGCGACATCCCCAATCTCGAGATGACCGGCATGACCATGGTCTTCCGCGTGAAGGACCCGGCGCTGCTCACGCAGGTGAAGCCCGGCGACAAGGTGCAGTTCACGGCCGACAAGGTCGATGGGGCACTCACGGTGTTGTCGATCGCACCTGCGAACTAGGCGAAGCGCCTCGGATCGAACGCCGCCAGCGCGATCTCCGGCGCCAGCCCCGCCATCGCCTGCGCCGCCAGCCGCCCGGTGCGCGCCGAGCCGCACAGCCCCACGTGCCCATGGCCGAAGGCCAGCACCACGTCGGCGCTGCCGGCGGCGGGGCCGATGCAGGGCAGGCCGTCGGGCAGGCTCGGGCGATGGCCGAGCCAGCGCTGCACCTCGGCCCCTTCGGGCGGCGCGTCGGCGAGCGCGGGAAACATCGAGCGCAGGTGCGCGTGCAGGATCTCGGCGCGGCGCCAGTCGGGCGCGGCCTCGAGCCCCGCGATCTCGACCTGGCCAGCGGCGCGCAGGCCGCCGTTCATCCAGTGCGCGATGAGCTTGCCGTCGGCCACCATCACCGGCGTGCGCGGGCCCACCGCGGCCTTCGGCAGCACGACGTGGTAGCCGCGCTCCGATTCCAGCGGCACCGGCGAGCCGGCCGCGGCGGCCAGGGCGCCCGAGCGCGCGCCGGCGCAGACCGCGGCGGTGTCGCAGGCGACCTCGCCGACCTCGGTGCGCACGGCGCGCAGCCGGCCGCCCTCGATGCGGAAACCGGTGGCGCGTGCCGCCACGCGTTCGGCGCCGAGCGCACGCGCATGCGCGGCCAGCGCCGCCACGTAGGCGCCCGGGTCGCGGCAGTGGCCGGCCTCGCCGACGTGGATGCCCAGCGTGTAGCGCGCATCGAGGTCGGGCTCCTGCCTTCGCAGCTCGTCGGCGCCCCATTCGCTCCATCGCACGCCGGTGCGCGCACGCACGCGCCAGGCCAGCGCATCGCCCTCGAACTCGGCGCGCGAGCGGTAGGCATGCAGCAGGCCGCGCTGCTCGATCAGTTGTGGCACGCCGGCCTCCGTCGCCAGCCGCGCATGCAGCGCGGGCGCGTCGACCAGCAAGGTGCGCAACGCGTCGGCGATGCGCTGCACGCGCGCCTCGGTGGCGCCCGAGGCCAGGTAGCGCAGCAGCCAGGGCAGCGCGCGCGGCAGGTAGGGCCAGCGCACCGCCAGCGGGCCGAGCGGATCGGCCAGCCAGCCCGGCACCTTGCGCCAGGCGCCCGGCAGCGCGGGCGGCACCACCGAATGCGAGGAGAGCCAGCCCGCGTTGCCGTAGCTGGTGGCCTGCGGCGCGCCGGGCTCGCCCGGCTCGACCACGGTGACGCGCAGGCCCGCGCGCAAGGCCTCAATGGCGGTGGCGCTGCCGACGGCGCCCGCGCCGATCACCACCGCATGGCGCCGCGCGCCGGACTGGAAACCACTTCTTTCAACTGTCATAGCGCCCATCGTAGGGGCCGCGCGGCATGGTTCCATAATCGGCCGCCATGTCAGCCACGCCTTCCCACGCTTCCCCCTCCTCTTCCGACGGTGCCATCACCGACGTCGCCGGCATCGAGGTCGGCCACTTCTCCGACACCCGCCGGCCCACCGGCTGCACCGTGATCATCGCGCGCGAAGGCGCGGTGGCCGGCGTCGACGTGCGCGGCGCCGCGCCCGGCACGCGCGAGACCGACCTGCTCGCGCCCGGCAACCTGGTGCAGCAGGTGCACGCCGTGATGCTCGCGGGCGGCAGCGCCTGGGGCCTGGCCGCGGCCGAGGGCGCGATGCGCTGGCTCGAGGAGCGCGGCGTGGGCATGGACGTGCGCTTCGGCACCCTGCCGATCGTGCCCGCCGCGGTGCTGTTCGACCTGCCGATGGGCGATGCCCGCATCCGGCCCGATGCAGCGGCCGGCTATGCCGCCTGCGAGGCCGCGGGCCGCGAGGCGCCGGCCGAGGGCAACGTGGGCGCCGGCACCGGCGCGCTGGTGGGCAAGCTGTTCGGCGTGCAGCGCGCCATGAAGGGCGGCATCGGCACCGCCTCGGTCACGGTCGGCGGCGTCACGGTCGGCGCGCTGATCGCGGTCAATTCGCTTGGCGACGTGATCGATCCCGACACCGCGCTGCCGGTGGCCGGCGCGCGCACCGAGGACGGCCGCGCGCTGCTCGACACGCGCCGCGCCCTGCTGCGCGGCGACCTGCCCAAGCCGCTGCTGGCCGGCACCAACACCACCATCGGCGTGATCGCCACCGACGCGGTGCTGACCAAGGTGCAGGCCAACCGGCTCGCGACCGTGGCGCACGACGGCCTGGCGCGCGCCATCAACCCCGTGCACACCATGAGCGACGGCGACACCCTGTTCGCGCTCGCCACCGGCCGCGTGCCGCTGGCGGCCGACGGCCCGGGCATGACGGTGCTCAGCACCATGGCGGCCGAGGTCGCAGCGCGCGCCACCCTGCGCGCGGTGCTGGCGGCGCGCTCGGTGACGGTCGGCGAGCTGCACATCCCCTCGGCCGCCGAGCTCGGCACCGCGCCGCGCTGACCCCACGAGCGAGACACCATGGCCTTCCCGAGAACCCTCAAGCTGATCCTGCTGTCGATCCGCGACCTGGTCGCCTCCGCCGGCCCGATCCTGTTCCTCGTGATCGGCCTGTTGATCGCCGCCTACTGGTGGCTGCAGCCGCAGCCGCCCAAGCAGGTCACGCTGGCCACCGGCCCCACGGGCAGTGCCTACGCGCAGTTCGGCAAGCGCTACGCCGAGGCGCTGAAGACGAGCGGCATCGAGGTCGTGCTCAAGCCGACCTCGGGCTCGTCGGAGAACCTCGAGCTGCTGCGCAAGGGCGAGGCCGACGTGGGCTTCGTGCGTGGCGGCAGCGCCGACCCGGTGGCCGACGACGAAGCCGGGCTCAGTTCGCTCGGCAGCCTGTTCTTCGAGCCGGTGTGGCTGTTCTATCGGCCCGACGCGATCACGCGCGCGCCCGACAGCGTGATCGCGCAGCAGGCGGCCGAGGCCGAGAAGGCGAAGAAGGCGGCCCAGGCCGCCGCCAAGGGCCGCCACGGCGCCGCACGCAAGAAGGCCGCGGCACCGCAACCCGCCGTGCCCCCCGCCCCGATCCCGCTGACCTCGCTGACCCAGTTGCGCGGCCTGCGCGTCAACGTCGACATGCCCGGCAGCGGCCTGCCCGAACTCATGGGCCGGCTGCTCGAGGCCAACCGGCTCGCGCCCGATGCGCTGCTGCTGTCGAACCTCGAGCAGTCCGCGGCCGCCGAGGCGCTGCAGGCCGGACTGCTCGATGCGATCGTGCTGTCGTCGGCGCCGCAGTCGCCGCAGGTGCAGCGGCTGCTGCGCGCGAACGACATCCGGCTCATGGACTTCGTGCAGGCCGATGCGTACACGCGGCGCTTTCCCTTCCTCTCGGCCGTGACCCTGCCGCGCGGCGTGGTCGACCTGTCGAAGGACCTGCCGGCCGGCGACGTGTCGCTGCTCGCGGCCACCACTTCGCTGCTGTCGCGCGAGGACACCCATCCCGCGCTGCGCCAGCTGTTCGCGCAGGCGGCGCAGCACCTGCACGGCGGCGCCGGCTGGTTCAACCGGCCGCGCGACTTCCCGAACACCCGCACCAGCGAACTGCCGGTGAGCCCCGAGGGCGACCGCGCCATCAACGGCACGCCGCCGTTCTGGCAGCGCTACCTGCCGTTCTGGGCCAGCAACCTGATCGAACGCATGTGGCTGGTGCTCGGCGGCCTGCTGGTGCTGATGCTGCCGCTGAGCCGCGTGGTGCCGCCGCTCTACCAGTTCCGCGTGCGCCGCCGGGTGTTCCGCTGGTATGCGCGGCTGCGCGACATCGAGGGCAAGGTCGACGGCCAGCGCGGCGATCCGGCCGAGCTCACGAAGGAGCTCGACGAGCTCGACCGGGTGGTCAACCGGGTGGCGGTACCGCTGTCGTACGCCGACGAGCTCTATGCGCTGCGCAACAACATCTATGCGGTGCGCAAGCGGGCACTGGCGCGCGGCGCCGGTGCGCCGGCCGGCCCCGAGATGCCACCGCCGCCTTCGCCTTCCGCACCGCGCTGACCGGCAAACGGCGCCAGCGGGCGCCGTTGCCTTTGCCCCAAGACCCACCGTGTCCACCCTGATCGATTTCGCCGACCCGCGCACCGATGGCGCGCAACGGCTGCGCCTGGCTTTCGGCGCCCCTTCCCGCACGCTCGTGGCGCGCAGCCCGGCCGAGGTGCGGTCCGTGCTCGCGCAGGCCGAGGCGCTGGCGCGCGCGGGCCACTGGTGCGTGGGCTACCTGCGCTACGAGGCGGCCGCGGCCTTCGATGCCGCGTTCGAGACGCATGCGGGCGATGGCGGGCCGCTGGCCTGGTTCGGCGTGCACGACCAGGCCCTGCCCTGGCCCGAGGAGGCCCCGCTCTCTCCCTCCAGCCCGCCGATCGCCTGGCGCGGCAGCCTCTCGCGCGCCGACTTCGACCGGCAGATGCAAGCCATCCACGCGGCGATCGCCGCCGGCGGCCTCTACCAGATCAACCACACGGCGCCGCTGCTCGGCGAATACGCCGGCGACCCGCTGGCCCTGTTCGCCGCGCTGCGCCGCAACCAGCCCGCGGGCTACGCGGCCTTCATCGACAGCGGCGAGGAGCAGGTGCTGTCGCTGTCGCCCGAGCTGTTCTTCGACTGGCAGGGCGAGCGCATCCTCGCGCGCCCGATGAAGGGCACCGCGCCGCGCGGCGCCACGCCGGCCGAGGACGAGGCCCAGGCGCAGCGGCTGCGCAGCGTGCCGAAGGAACGGGCCGAGAACGTGATGATCGTGGACCTGCTGCGCAACGACCTGTCGCGCATCGCGCAACCGTTCTCGGTGCGCGTGCCGCGGCTATTCCACACCGAGGCGCTGCCCACCGTGTGGCAGATGACCTCGGACGTGGAAGCCACGGTGCGCCCCGGCACCTCGCTGGTCGACGTGTTCGACGCGCTGTTCCCCTGCGGCTCGGTCACGGGCGCGCCCAAGGTGGCGGCGATGCGGCTGATCCACGCGCTCGAGCAGGCGCCGCGCGGCGTGTACTGCGGCGCGGTCGGCGTGCTGCGGCCCGGCGGGCATGCGACCTTCAACGTGCCGATCCGCACCGTGACGCTGCGCGGCGGCCAGGCGCGCTGCGGCATCGGCAGCGGCATCACGGCCGATGCCACGGCCGACGCCGAATGGGCCGAGTGGGGCCACAAGCGGGCCTTCCTGGGCGCGGCCGCGGTCGCCGAGGCACCCGGCTTCGAACTGCTCGAAACGCTGGCGCTGGTCGACGGCACGCTGCGCGACGCGCCGCTGCACGTCGAACGCATGGCCGGCGCGGCCGCGCACTTCGGCTTCGCCTGGGATGCCGCGCGCGTCGAGGCAACGCTGCAATCGCTGCGCGACGCACATGCCGAAGGCACCTGGCGCGTGCGCCTGCTGCTCGATGCACGGGGCCAGCCACGCGCCGAAGCGCATGAAATGGGCTCCGCGCCCCTCCGCGTGAAGCTGCAGCTGGCCGACCGCCCCTTCGACGAGGCGCACAGCGAGTTCACGCGCTTCAAGACCACGCGCCGCGCGCACTACGAGGCCTTCGCGCCGACCCTGCCCGAGGCCTTCGACACGCTGCTGTGGAACCCCGAGGGTGAGCTCACCGAATGCACGCGCGGCAACATCGCGCTGCGCCTGGACGACGGCCGCTGGGTCACGCCGCCGCTGCGCTGCGGCCTGCTGCCCGGCATCGGGCGCGCGCGGCGGCTGGCCGAGGGTTCGCTGGTCGAGGCGACGGTGCGGCGCGACCAGCTCTCGCGCGTGACCGCGCTGGCCTTCGTCAACAGCCTGCGCGGCTGGATCGAGGCCGAACTCCTGCCCTGAACGGATTTCTTCCAGATACCGCTTGACTTAGAGCGCGCTCCAACTTCGAGAATTCTCCCCATGGAAAGCAACCTGAGCATCGCGGAAGTGGCACGGCGCACCGGCCTCACGGCCCACACGCTGCGCTACTACGAACGCATCGGCCTGATCGCCGCCGTGTCGCGCGCACCGGGCGGCCAGCGCCGCTATGCCACCGCCGACATGGAATGGCTTGCTTTCCTGTTGCGCCTGCGCGAGACCGGCATGCCCATCCAGGGCATGCAGGCCTTCGCCGGGCTTCGCAGTCAGGGGGACGCGAGCATCGGCGAACGCCGCGCGATGCTCGAATCGCATCTCGCCGAGGTTCGCTCGAAGGTGGAGGCGCTGCAGCAATCGATGCAGGCGCTGGCGCACAAGATCGAGCACTACCGCGGGATCGAGGCCCGGCGTCCCTCTTCATCGGGCAAGGCCCCGGCTTCAACGAAGAGGAAGAAACATGCAGCACCCCATCCATCCGACGACGACCAGCCAGCCGACCGGCGAGCGCTACGCGCGCGGCCTCGCGAAACTGCAGCAGATCGACGGTGAGAGCGGCATCAAGGTCGTCGAAGGCCTGGCCGACATCGCACCCGACTTCGCGCGCCTGCTGATCGAGTTCCCGTTCGGCGACGTCTATTCGCGCCCCGGCCTGGACCTGCGCTCGCGCGAGATCGCGGTCGTGGCAGCGCTCACCGCCATGGGCAATGCCGCGCCGCAGCTCAAGGTGCACATCCAGGGCGCGCTCAACGTCGGCGTGACGCGCGAGGAAGTGATCGAGGTGATCATGCAGATGGCGGTCTACGCGGGCTTCCCCGCCGCGCTCAACGGCCTGGGCGCCGCCCGCGAGGTGTTCGCGGCCGACGATGAAAAAAGCGCGCGGCCCCTTGCGGAACCGCGCGCCCTGGTCGAGCCGGCCTGAGGGCCGGCGCGGGCCTTACTTGAGGGCCTTGAAGCGCACGCGCTTGGGCTTGGCGCCTTCCTCGCCCAGGCGCTTCTTCTTGTCGGCTTCGTACTCCTGGTAGTTGCCGTCGAAGAACACCCATTGCGAATCGCCTTCGGCGGCCAGGATGTGGGTGGCGATGCGGTCGAGGAACCAGCGGTCATGGCTGATCACCAGCACGGTGCCCGCGTACTCGAGCAGCGCATCCTCGAGCGCGCGCAGCGTTTCCACGTCCAGGTCGTTCGAGGGTTCGTCCAGCAGCAGCACGTTGCCGCCCTGGATCAGCGTCTTGGCCAGGTGCAGCCGGCCGCGTTCGCCGCCCGACAGGTTGCCGACCTTCTTCTGCTGGTCCTGGCCGTTGAAGTTGAAGCGGCCCGCGTAGGCGCGGCTGGCCATCTGGAACTTGCCGACGTTGATGATGTCCAGGCCGTTCGAGATGTCTTCCCACACGGTCTTGTCGTTGGCCAGCGCGTCGCGCGACTGGTCGACGAAGGCCATCTTCACGGTCTGGCCGATCACGACCTCGCCGCTGTCGGGCTGTTCCTTGCCGGCGATCAGCTTGAACAGCGTGGACTTGCCGGCGCCGTTCGGGCCGATGATGCCGACGATGGCACCCGCGGGGATGTTGAAGTTCAGCTTGTCGATCAGCAGGCGGTCGCCGAAGCTCTTGCTCACGTCCTTGAACTCGATCACCTGGCTGCCCAGGCGCTCGGCGACGGGAATGAAGATCTCCTGCGTTTCGTTGCGCTTCTGGTATTCGACGTCGCTCAGCTCCTCGAAGCGGGCCAGGCGCGACTTGCTCTTGGCCTGGCGTGCCTTCGGGTTCTGGCGCGACCATTCCAGTTCCTTCTTCAGGGCCTTGGCGTGGGCTTCCTCGCTCTTCTGCTCCTGCGCCAGGCGCTCGCCCTTCTGCTCGAGCCAGGTGCTGTAGTTGCCCTTCCAAGGGATGCCGCGGCCGCGGTCCAGTTCGAGGATCCACTCGGCGGCGTTGTCGAGGAAGTAGCGGTCGTGGGTGATGGCCACCACGGTGCCCGTGAAGCGC
Organism: Variovorax endophyticus; assembly: GCF_025376855.1. Lineage (NCBI taxonomy): Bacteria > Pseudomonadati > Pseudomonadota > Betaproteobacteria > Burkholderiales > Comamonadaceae > Variovorax > Variovorax endophyticus. The sequence goes on along the minus strand of NZ_JAHUTH010000027.1, from coordinate 98,974 downwards.
TGCAGGAACACCTCGAGCCATTCCACCGATTCGGCGTCCAGGTGGTTGGTGGGTTCGTCGAGCAGCAGCATGTCGGGCTTGGACAGGAGCAGCTTGCACAGCGCCACGCGGCGCTTCTCGCCGCCCGACAGCAGGCCGATCTTGGCGTCCCAGGCCGGCAGGCGCAGCGCGTCGGCCGCGATCTCGATCTGGTGCTCGGAGTCGGTGCCCGCGGCGGCGATCACCGCCTCGAGCTCGCCCTGCTCGGCCGCCAGCGCGTCGAAGTCGGCGCCTTCCTCGGCATAGGCGGCATAGATCTCCTCGAGGCGCGCCTTGGCGGCGTTGACCTCGCCCATGGCCTCCTCGACGGCCTGGCGCACGGTGTGCTCGGGATCGAGCTTGGGCTCCTGCTCGAGGTAGCCGATCGACAGGCCGGGCATGGGCATCGCCTCGCCCTCGATCTCCTTGTCGACGCCGGCCATGATCTTGAGCAGCGAGGACTTGCCCGAGCCGTTCAGGCCGAGCACGCCGATCTTGGCGCCGGGAAAGAAGGACAACGAGATGTCTTTCAAGATCTGCCGCTTGGGCGGCACGGTCTTGGAGACTCTGTTCATGGTGTAGACGTACTGGGCCATCTTCTGTGTTGGACTGCTGATTGCTGAGGTGGCGAAAGCCGGAACAAGCCGAAATCCCCTGGGAGGAGCCCCTGGCGGAACCCCGGGGGAAGGCGGCAGGACCGGCGCGCGGAATCGCGGAAACGGAGCGCGAAAAGCAGTGATTATCGACTCATGCGACAATCGCCACCGTGCCGGGTCCAGTTGCCCGCACACCGGCTCTCTGCCGGGGACGAAGAAAACCCTTCCGCAAGTCGGTTTTTCGGGCTCCCACTCCTGACCTTCATCAGCCTTGACTGGCTCGCGTCACAAGAACGAAAGACGCCGAGCGGGCCGATGTCACCGCGCCGTGTATGGCGCTTGTTGTTTCACACAATGACTTTTGATGAACTGAAGTTGGCTCCGGCCATCTTGAAGGCCGTGCACGAGCAGGGCTACGAGACCCCCACCCCGATCCAGGCCCAGGCCATTCCGGCCGTCCTCGAGGGCCACGACCTCCTCGGCGGTGCCCAGACCGGCACCGGCAAGACCGCCGCCTTCACCCTGCCGATGCTGCACAAGCTCACCATGAGCCGCAGCGCCACCAACAAGTTCGGCGGCATCGGCATCCGCGCCCTGGTGCTCACCCCGACCCGCGAACTCGCGGCCCAGGTCGAGGAATCGGTGCGCGACTACGGCAAGTACCTGCAGCTCGGCTCGACCGTGATCTTCGGCGGCGTGGGCATGAACCCGCAGATCGACCGCCTCAAGCGCGGCGTCGACATCCTCGTGGCCACCCCCGGCCGCCTGCTCGACCTGCAGCAGCAGGGCATGCTCGACCTGTCGACCGTGCAGATCCTGGTGCTCGACGAAGCCGACCGCATGCTCGACATGGGCTTCATCCACGACGTGAAGAAGGTGCTGGCGCTGCTGCCGGCCCAGAAGCAGAGCCTGCTGTTCTCGGCCACCTTCAGCGACGAGATCCGCGAACTGGCCAACGGCCTGCTGCGCAACCCGCAGAGCATCCAGGTCACGCCGCGCAACACCACGGTGCAGCGCATCACCCAGGTGATCCACCCCGTGGGCCGCGGCAAGAAGAAGGCGCTGCTCGCGCACATCATCAACGAGCACCAGTGGAGCCAGGTGCTGGTGTTCACCCGCACCAAGTTCGGCGCCAACAGCGTGGCCGAATTCCTCACCAAGAACGGCATCGAGGCGATGGCGCTGCACGGCAACAAGAGCCAGAGCGCGCGCACCCAGGCGCTGGCCGGCTTCAAGAGCGGCGACATCCGCGCCCTGGTGGCCACCGACATCGCGGCCCGCGGCATCGACATCGACGAGCTGCCGCACGTCGTGAACTACGAGATCCCGAACGTCAGCGAAGACTACGTGCACCGCATCGGCCGCACCGGCCGCGCGGGCTCGAGCGGCGAGGCCGTGAGCTTCGTCTGCCTCGACGAGGAAGGCTTCATGCAGGAGATCGAGCGCTTCACCAAGCAGACGATCCCCGTGCAGGTCATCGAGGGCTTCGGCCCCGAGGAAGGCGAGCGCGCCGAGCCCATCGCCATGGGCCGCCAGACCATCTGGGGCGGCGCCGGCCGTCCGCCGAGCCGCGAAGTCATGCAGGCGGCCGCCAAGGCGGCACGCAGCGAGATGATGCAGCGCATCCGCGACAACAAGGCCGGCCAGGGCGGCGGTGGCGGCAATGGCCAGCGCCGCGCCGGTGGCGGCGGCCAGGGCCAGGGCCAGGGCCGCGCTGCCAACGGCGGCGGCCAGCAGGGCCCGCGCGGCCAGGGCCAGGGTCCGGGCAACCGCGCGCCGCAAGGCCGCGCCCCGCAGGCCCAGCCGCGTCCGCATCACCATGCGGCGCATGCGCAGAACCACCAGCCGCACGACGAGCGCCAGCCGCGCCATCACGGCAACAGCCACAGCCCGACCCAGGCCAACCAGGTCGCGCACCTGCGCGCCGAGGCGATCGCCGGCGCGGCCGGCCAGCCCGATCCGTTGCGCACCAGCGTCGACCACATGGGCGGCGGCCGCGGACGCGGTGGCCGCTCGGGTGGCGGTGGCTACGGCGGCGGCAACCGTTCGGGCGGCGGTGGCCGTTCGGGCGGCGGCGGCTACGGCGGCGGTGGCCGCTCGGGCGGCGGCGGTGGCCGTTCGTTCGGCCGCTGAGGCACGACGCACGCGGAACAGAGGGCGCTTCGGCGCCCTTTTTCATGACCGTTCGGGGGCCGAAACACCTTCCGGACACAATCGTTGTCATGCAGCCCATCCCGCCGAACTTCGCCACCCTCTTCGTGGCCACCTGCAACCTGCTCAATCTCGCGAACCCGCACCGCGTGTACTACGAGAACCAGGACGCCTACAACGAGCGCGAGTACGAGCGCAAGATCGACTGGCTCGGCGAGCGCTTCCATGCACTCAATGCCGACGTGCTCGCGGTGCAGGAGGTCTGGGACGAGGCGGCGCTGAAGGCCGCCATCCACCGCAGCGGCCTGCGCTACGACTTCGTGGCCGTGCCCGGCGCCGAGAACACGCCCGCGCAACCCGACCAGCCGCCGCGCCCCGGCGCGCAGGGCACGCCGCGCGTGGGCATCGCCACCCGGCTCAAGGTCGACCGCATCCAGTCCTTCGTCGACTTCCCGCCGGGCTTCGGCGTCGAGGTGCCGGGCCTCGGGCCGCACACCCGCTTCGAGCGGCCGCCGCTGCTGGCCACGCTGCGCATGAAGCACGACCAGGCGGTGCACGTTCTGACGGTGCACCTGAAGTCGAAGCGGCCCAAGTTCTTGCAGGACGCCCAGGGCAACCACCTCGAGGACCGCGACGACCGCAAGGTGGGCGCGATGGCCTCGCTGCGCTCGCTGCTGATGCGCGGCGCCGAGGCCGCGGCCCTGCGCTGCATCGTGATCGACCTGCTGCAAGGCACCAACGTGCCGCTGGTGGTGATGGGCGACTTCAACGACAACCCGCACAGCGTGACCACCCAGCTCGTGGCGGCCACCTCCGAGGTGGCCTACGACAAGGCCGCGCGCGACGTGGCGCTGTTCAATGCCTACGAGATGCAGGGCGAGGCCGCGCTCAAGAAGGACGTGGCCTATTCGCACGTGCACCAGGGCTACCCGGAGGTGCTCGACCAGATCCTGGTGAGCGAGGAGTTCATCGCCGGCAGCCGCCACAGCCTGGGCGACGTGCGGCGCGTGGACTACTTCAACGACCACCTGCACGAAGGACGCGACCGCTCGCGCTCGGACCACGGGTTCGTGCGCGCGCTGCTGCGGTTGCGCACCGACTGAAGACGCGGCTGCTCAGGCCTTCGAGATCCGCACCATCGCATCCGCGCGCTGGTGCAGGTCGGGCAGCAGCTCGAGCCCCAGCCCCGGCTTGTCGTTGAGGCTGATCATGCCGTTCTCGACCTTCGGCAGCTCGGTCACCAGGCCCTGGTACCAGCCCGTGAAGAAGGCGCGCACGCTCTCCTGGACCAGCGCGTTGGGCGCATGCAGGCTCAGGTGCGTCGACGCGGCCCACACCACCGGGCCGGTGCAGTCGTGCGGCGCCACCGGCAGCTGCCAGGCATCGGCCATGGCCGCGATCTTGCGCGCCTCGGTGAGGCCGCCGCACCAGCTCAGGTCGAGCATCGCGACGCCGGCCACGCCGGTCTGCAGGTAGTCCTTGAAGCCCCACCTGTAGCTCAGCGTCTCGCTGGCGCAGACCAGCGCCTTGCAGTCGACGGCGTACTGCTTCAACAGGTCGAGGCTGTCCATGCGGATCGCATCCTCGTGCCAGAAGGTGTCGAACTCCTGCAGCGCACGCGCGATCTTCTGCGCCATCGGCAGCCGCCAGAGGCTGTGGAACTCGACCATGATGTCCATGCGCTTGCCGACCGCGCCGCGGATCTTGCGGAAGGGCTCGAGCGCCGCGTCGAGGTCGGCGTTGCTGATGTACTGGCCGTGGCTGCGCTCGGCCGCCGGATCGAAGGGCCAGATCTTCATCGCCGTGATGCCCTCCGACAGCAGCGACTCGGCCAGCTCGTCGGCATGGTGCAGGAAGCCCTGCAGGTCTTCATAGGGCCCGGCCGCGTTGCCAATGCCCCAGTTGGAACTGGTCTGGTTGGCGGCGCTGCGGATGTACTGGTAGCCCGCGCAGGTGTTGTAGATGCGGATCGCGTCGCGGCTCTTGCCGCCGAGCGCGGTGTGCACCGGCATGTTCGCGGCCTTGCCGAACAGGTCCCACAGCGCGATGTCCGCGGCCGAGTTGCCACGCGTCTCCACGCCCGACCCGCGCCAGCCCAGGTAGCCCGTGAGGTCGCGGTTGCGCGCCTCGATCGCCAGCGGGTCGGTGCCCAGCAGCTTGTGGGCGCCCCACTCGTGCAGGTAGGCCTCGACCGCCTCGGCGCCCATGAAGGTCTCGCCGAGGCCGACCAGGCCTTCGTCGGTGTGCAGGCGCACCCAGAGGATGTTGGGGAATTCGCCGAGGCGGATGGTTTCGAGCTGGGTGATCTTCATGGCGGTCCGGGATGCGGTGACTGGATGGCCGGCGCGCTCTCGAGCGCCGCCGGCCGGCGGAAGGCTCAGCCCCCGCGCGCCTTCTTCAGCGCGTCCATCACCACGTTGACGGCCTCGGGGCCGATCGCCGGCACGTTCTTGTCGTACACCGGCTTCACCTTGTCGAGCATGCGCTTCTGCTCGGCCGGCGAGACCTCGTTGACCGTCATCGTCTTCTTGAGGCTCGCGAGCGACTTCTCGTTGAGCGCGCGGTTGGCGGCGCGCTCAACCTTCTGGCCCTCGATCGCGGCCTCGCGCAGCACCGCCTGCTCCTCGGGCTTGAGCTGGTCCCAGAGCTTCTTGCTGTAGAGCACCAGGAACGGCGTGTAGGCATGGCGCGTCACGCTCAGGTACTTCTGCACCTCGCTGAACTTCGAGGTCTCGATGGTCACGAAGGGGTTCTCCTGGCCGTCGATGGTGCGCGTCTCGAGCGCGGTGAAGATCTCGCCGAAGGCCATCGGCACGGCGTTGGTGCCCAGCGTCTTGAACGAGTCGAGGAAGATGTTGTTCTGCATCACGCGCACCTTGATGCCCTCGAGGTCCTCGACCTTGGCCACCGGCCGCTTGCTGTTGGTGAGGTTGCGAAAGCCGTTCTCCCAGTACGCCAGGTTCACCAGCCCCGCGGCCTCGAGCTTCTTGTTGAAGTACTCGCCGGCCGGGCCGTCGAGCACCGCGTCGGCTTCCTTCTCGTTGTTGAACAGGAACGGCAGGTCGAACACGCCGAGTTCCTTCACGATGCCCACCAGCGGCGAGGACGAGGTGCACACCATCTCCTGCGTGCCCGCGCGCAGCGCCTGCGTGGCCGGCAGGTCGCCGCCGGCCGCGCCGCCCCAGAAGGCGACGATCTTCATCTTGCCGCCGGTCTTGGCGGCCAGCACCTCCTGCATCTTCTTCACGCCCAGGCCCACCGGGTGGTCCTCGTTCACGCCGTTGGTGAACTTGATGGTGCGTTCGGCGAACTGGGCGAAGGCCGGGGCCGCCGCCATCAGGGCCACGGCGGTCGCCGCCGCCACGAGGGTTCTGCGCTGGATCATGGTCTGTGTCTCCTACTTCTTGGGTGATGAACGAACGGACGGGAAACTCTGCAAGACGCCCTCAGCGCGCCAGCCACCACGACAGCGGCACGGTGACGATCTGCGGGAAGAACACCATCGCGAACAGCACGATGAGCTGCGCGATCAGGAAGGGCATCACGCCCTTGAAGGCATCGTCCATGGTGATGCGCGCCACGCCGCACACCACGTTGAGCACGGTGCCCACGGGCGGCGTGATCAGGCCGATGGCGTTGTTGATGATGAACAGCACGCCGAAGTACACCGGATCGATGCCGGCCTTGAGCACCACCGGCATCAGCACCGGCGTGAGGATCAGCACGGTGGGCGTGAAGTCGAGCGCGGTGCCCACGATCACGATGAGCACCATGATCACCAGCATCAGCAGCGTCTTGTTGCCCATGAAGGGCTCGAGCATCTTCGTGACCTCGCCCGGGATGTCGGCCACGGTGATGAGCCAGGCGCTGACCATGGCCGCGGCCACCAGGAACATCACGACCGCGGTGGTCTTGCCGGCCGCGAGCGTGAGGCGGTAGAGCATCGAGGGCTTGAGCTCGCGGTAGACGAACATGCCGACCAGCAGCGAATACACGGCCGCCACCACCGCCGCCTCGGTCGGCGTGAAGATGCCGAACTTCATGCCGCCGATGATCACCACCGGCAGCGCGAGCGCGAGGCTGCCCTTGGCCGTGATCGCCAGCCGCTCGCCCAGGGGCACGCGCGGCGCCGGCTGCACCTTGTCGCGCCGCGCCACGATCCACCACGCGATGCCGATCGCCACGCCCATCAGGATGCCGGGCACGATGCCCGCGAGGAACAGCTTGGTGATCGAGACGTTGCCCGCCACGCCGAAGACGATGAAGCCGATCGAGGGCGGGATCACCGGCGCGATGATGCCGCCCGCGGCGATCAGGCCGGCCGAGCGCTTGGTGTCGTAGCCCGCGCGGTTCATCATCGGGATCAGCAGCGCGGCGAGCGCCGCCGTGTCGGCCACGGCCGAGCCCGAGATCGAGGCCATGATGATCGCGGCCACCACCGCCACGTAGCCCAGGCCGCCGCGGAAATGGCCGACCCAGGCCATCGCCATGTCGACGATACGCCGGCTCAGTCCGCCCGCCGTCATGAACTCGCCGGCCAGCAGGAAGAAGGGCACGGCGAGCAGCGGGAAGTTGTCGGCGCCGTCGACGAAGCGCTGCGCGATGATCTGGCTGTCGAAGGCCGGCAGGCCGCCGGTGTAGGCCAGCCAGCCCATGAGCGAGACGCCGCACACCAGCAGCGCATAGGCGATCGGCATGCCGATCGCCATGGCGGCGAGCAGCGAGACCGTGAAGATCGTGACCGTCATCGCGCGCCTCCGGCGGTGCCCGAAGCCGGGGTGGCCGCGGGCTCGTGCGCCACGTCCTCCGACTCCATCACCTGCACCAGTTCCTCGTCGGAGACGCGGCCGGTGGCCAGGCGCCACAGCTTGTGGAGGTTGATCACGCCCATCACCACCGACACCACGTAGCCGATGCCGTAGACCCAGATCATCGAGATGCCCACCACCGGCGAGACGTTGGTGCGCTGCAGCTCGTGCATCTCGAAGGTGCCCATGAAGAACAGCACGTTGCAGAACAGCATGAGCAGCTGGTTGAGCACGAAGCACAGCTTCTTGCCGAGCCGCGGCAGGTGGCGGATCAGCGTGTCGACGCCCAGGTGCGCGCCATCGCGCATCGCGACCATGGCGCCGATGTAGGTGAGCCAGATGAAGCAGTAGCGCGACATTTCCTCGGACACCGTGATGCCCGAGTTGAAGCCGTAGCGCAGCACCACGTTGCCGAACACCATGACGACCATCGCCACCATGCAGGCGACCACGAGGAATTCCAGCACCCGGAAGAATCCGTCGATCAATCTCTTCATTGCTCCTGTCTCCTTTTGTTCTGCGGTGTTGTTGTTCGTCTCTTCGTCCGACCCGCTCTTCATGGCGCCCCCGGGGCGCCGCCTGCTAGAGCGGCACGGCCTTGAGCCGCGTCGCCGGCCGGCTGATGCGCGGCAGCCTGCGGCGCGAGGCGAGCACCATCTCGATGTCGTCGCGCGCGCCGTCGATCAGCACCAGCACCGCGCGCTCGGCGCCCGCCGGGTTGCGCGCGATCACGGCGTCGAGCACCGCGCGGTGCAAAGGCAACGAACTCGCGGGACCGTTCTTGCGCGTGGTCGAGATCTCGAAGCTGGTGCGCAGCAGCGCGCCGAGCGCGCGGCTCATCTGCACCAGCATGCGGTTGTGGCTGGAGCGGATCAGCCCCTGGTGGAAGCGCAGGTCGGGCGTGATGTAGTCGCCGCCGAACTCGATGGCCTGCTTCATGCCGGCGTAGGCCTCCTCCATGTCGGCGATGTCCTCGGGCGTGGCGCGCGAGGCGGCCAGCGCCACCGCGGCCGGCTCGACCACGCGGCGCAGGTCCTGCAGGTCGCGCAGGAACTCGACCGACAGGCCGGCCTGCGTCTGCCACACGATGACATCGGCATCGAACCAGTTCCACTGGTCGGGCGGCTGCACGCGCGTGCCGACCTTGGGACCGGTGGTGACCAGGCCCTTGGCGATCAGCGACTTGATGGATTCGCGCACCACGGTGCGGCTCACGCCGAGCTCCTCGCAGAGGATCGGCTCGGGCGGGATCGCGGCGCCGGGCGCGTAGCGCCCCGCGACGATGTCGCTGCCGATCCGGTCGACCGTGTTGCCGTGGACGTTCTTGATCATGCGAAGCCGTTGGTTGTGCAACGCGGCCAAGGCCGCCCGGCGCGCCCCGCTCGCTCGGAAACCCTGAGCGCCCCGCCAGGACAGCGCGCTTATCATATGATGATTGAAAATGCGGCTCGGCAGGACAAACCCTGACCCCGCGGCGCCTTCCCGCAACCGGAGACACCCTCGATGAGCACCCCTCCCAAGAAGAAGAATCCCGAAGAGCTGCGCAGCCAGCAGTGGTTCGGCCGACACGACCGCGACGGCTTCATCTACCGAAGCTGGATGAAGGGCAAGGGCGTGCCGCACGACCAGTTCGACGGCCGGCCGGTCATCGGCATCTGCAACACCTTCAGCGAACTCACGCCCTGCAACTCGCACTTCCGCACGCTCGCGGAGCAGGTGAAGATCGGCGTCTACGAAGCCGGCGGCTTCCCGCTCGAGTTCCCCGTGATGTCGCTCGGCGAGACCCTGCTGCGCCCCACCGCCATGCTCTATCGCAACCTCGCGAGCATGGACGTGGAGGAAAGCATCCGCGGCAATCCGCTCGACGGCGTGGTGCTGCTCATGGGCTGCGACAAGACCACACCCGCGCTGATGATGGGCGCGGCCAGCGTCGACCTGCCGACCATCGGCGTGTCGGGCGGCCCGATGCTCTCGGGCAAGTGGCGCGGCCTGGAGCTCGGTTCGGGCACCGGCGTGTGGCAGATGAGCGAGCAGGTGCGCGCCGGCACGCTCAAGCTGCAGGACTTCTTCGAGGCCGAGAGCTGCATGCACCGCAGCCACGGCCACTGCATGACGATGGGCACCGCGAGCACCATGGCCAGCATGGTCGAGTCGCTGGGCATCGGCCTGCCGGGCAACGCGGCCTTCCCGGCCGTCGACGGCCGCCGCAACGTGCTCGCGCGCGAGGCGGGCCGGCGCATCGTCGGCATGGTCCACGAGGACCTGAACATGTCGAAGATCCTCACGCGCCAGGCGATCGAGAACGCGATCAAGGTCAACGCCGCGATCGGCGGCTCGACCAACTTCGTGATCCACCTGCTGGCGATCGCCGGGCGCATCGGCGTCGAGCTCACGCTCGACGACTTCGACCGGCTGGCCTCCGAGCTGCCCTGCATCCTGAACCTGCAGCCCTCGGGCCAGTTCCTGATGGAGGACTTCTGCTATGCCGGCGGCCTGCCGGTGGTGATCAAGGAGATCGCCGATCACCTGCACAAGGACATCCTCACCGTCACCGGACGCAGCGTGTGGGAGAACGTGAAGGACGCCGAGAACTACAACCCGCAGGTGATCCGCACCCAGGCCGAGCCCTTCAAGGACAAGGCCGGCATCTGCGTGCTGCGCGGCAACCTCGCGCCCAACGGCGCGATCATCAAGCCCAGCGCGGCCACGCCCGAACTGCTGGTGCACAAGGGCCGCGCGGTGGTGTTCGAGAGCGCCGACGACCTGCACCGCCGCATCGACGACGAGAGCCTCGACATCGACGAGCACTGCGTGATGGTGCTCAAGAACTGCGGCCCCAAGGGCTACCCCGGCATGGCCGAGGCCGGCAACATGCCGCTGCCGCCCAAGGTGCTGCGCAAGGGCATCACCGACATGGTCCGCATCAGCGACGCGCGCATGAGCGGCACCGCCTACGGCACCGTGGTGCTGCACACCGCGCCCGAGGCCGCGGCCGGCGGTCCGCTGGCGCTGGTGCAGGACGGCGACATCGTCGAGCTCGACGTGCCGAACCGCAAGCTGCACCTGCACGTGAGCGACGAGGAACTGGCGCGCCGGCGCGCCGCCTGGGTCGCGCCGAAGGCACCGCTCGATTCGGGCTACTGGAAGCTCTACGTCGACACCGTGCTGCAGGCCGACGAAGGCGCCGACCTCTCGTTCCTGCGCGGTCGCCGCGGCGCCTTCGTGCCGCGCGACAACCACTGATGGCGGAGATGACGGGTCCATTGGTCGCGGTCGACTGGGGCACGAGCTCGCTGCGCGGCGCGCTGATCGCGGCCGACGGCACGGTGCGCGAGGAGCGCAGCGACACGCGCGGCATCCTCGCGGTGTCGGCGGGCGGCTTCCCCGCGGTGTTCGAGGCGCTGTTCGGCGACTGGATGCGCGAGAGCGGCGCGCGCTGCCTGATCTCGGGCATGGCCGGCAGCAAGCAGGGCTGGGTCGAGGCGCCCTACTGCGCCTGTCCCGCGGGCCGCGTCGAGGTCGGCCGCAGCATCATTGCCATCGACGCCATTCCCGGCCAGCGCATCGCGATGGTGCCGGGCCTGCGCGACGAGCACGACGGCGTGCCCGACGTGATGCGCGGCGAGGAGGTGCAGATCTTCGGCGCGCTGTCGCTGCTGGGCCGCGACGAGGGCCTGTTCGTGCTGCCGGGCACGCACAACAAGTGGGCCACGGTGAAGAAGGGCCGCGTGACCGGTTTCCGCACCTTCATGACCGGCGAGTTCTATGCGCTGCTGAGCCAGCACTCGATCCTCGCGCGCACGCTCGATGCGTCGGCGCCGCTCGACGAGGCCGCCTTCGTCGAGGGCGTGACCCGCGCCGACAACGGCCAGGGCCTGCTGCACAACGCCTTCGGCGCGCGCACGCTGGCGCTGTTCGAGCGCATGCCGCGCGCCGAGCTCGCGAGCTATCTCTCGGGCCTGCTGATCGGCGAGGAGCTGCGCACCCAGTCGCTGCAGGCCGCGGGCGAGGTGGTGCTGATCGGCTCGCCCGCCCTCACCCAGCGCTATGCGCTCGCGCTGCGCGCGAGCGGCACCGCCACGCGCTCGCTGGGCGCCGAAGCCACCTGGGCCGGGCTGCATGCGCTGTCCGGCTTCCTCGACTCTTCCGCTTCTTCTCCATGACCACCTCCTTCGAAAAATTCGACGCCGCCCTGCGCACGCTGCCGCTGGTGGCCATCCTGCGCGGGCTCGAGCCGCATGAAGCCGATGCCGTCGGCGACGCCATCGTCGAGCCCGGCTTCCAGCTGCTCGAGGTGCCGCTCAATTCGCCGCGGCCGCTCGACAGCATCGCGCGGCTGCGCGCGCGCTTCCCGCAGGCGCTGGTCGGCGCCGGCACGGTGCTCGACGCGCAGCAGGTGCGCGAGGTGCAGGCCGCCGGCGGCGAGCTGATCGTGTCGCCGAACTTCGATGCCGCCGTGGTGCGCGAGGCCGCCCGCCTGGGCCTGGTGTGCCTGCCCGGCGTGATGACGCCGACCGAGGCCTTCGGCGCGCTCGCCGCGGGCGCCACCGGGCTCAAGCTGTTCCCGGCCGAGCTGGCCTCGCCCGCGGTGGTGAAGGCGCTGCTGGCCGTGCTGCCGCGCGGCACGCCGCTGATGCCCGTGGGCGGCATCACGCCCTCGAACATGACCGAATGGCGCGAGGCCGGTGCCGCCGGCTTCGGCATCGGTTCGGCGCTGTTCAAGCCCGGCAAGAGCGCGCAGGCCGTGCGCGATGATGCGCAGCGTTTTGTCGCCGCATATACGGGCACGACGCGCGCCTGATTCGATTTCTCCACGCAGAACACCAGAGGATCACGATGTCCGCCCAAGCCGACTACGCCAGCCCCGAAGTGCGCCAGCTGCGCGAAGACCTCGCACTCGCGCTGCGCGCCGCCGCCCACCACGGGCTGTCGGAAGGCGTGTGCAACCACTTCAGCGTGATGCTGCCGGGCCGGCAGGACCGCTACCTGATCAACCCGCGCGGCCTGCACTGGAGCGAGATCGGCGCCGACGACATCGTGCTGATCGACGTGCGCGGCGAGGTGCTCGCGGGGCGCCACCGCGTGGAGCCCACCGCCCTCTTCATCCACGGCGCGGTGCACCGCATCGCGGGCCATGCGGTGGTGCTGCACTGCCACATGCCCTATGCGACCGCGCTCACCATCACGGTCGACCGCGCGCTCGATCCGACCGCGAGCCAGAACGCGATGCGCTACATCGACCGCATCGCCGTCGACCGCGAGTACAACGGCCTGGCGCTCGACGACGCCGAGGGCGAGCGCATCGCGCGCGCGATGGCCGGCAAGGACGTGGCCTTCCTCGCGAACCACGGCGTGATCGTGGCGGGCGCGACCATCGCCCATGCCTACGACGACCTCTACTACCTCGAGCGCGCCTGCCTGCACCAGGTGATCGCGCAGTCGACCGGCCGCCCGCTGGCACCCGTGAACCGCGAACTGGCCGCGCGCGTGGCGGCGCAGATCCAGGGCGAGCGCGAGCAGTCCGACCTGTTCTTCGAGGCGCTGCGGCGCATGCTGCCCGCGCCGCGCGGCTGAGCCTCTTCGCGCCCGCGTTCCTGTCGCCGTGCGGCGACAGCGGTGGCCTCTTTGTGTCGAGGCGTTTCCCGTGCTTTCAATTGCCTTGCGGCGATGCCCGCGGCGCGTTACGTCTTGCGCTGGACGCGGCATTCGCACGGGCAGAATGCGCCCGGTCGCCGTGAGCGAAGTCCTACGCCCCGGCGTTACAGCGCTTCATCGGATTTCGCCCGCGCCTTACAAAGCGTTGACACGAACGCGGGAGGATGACACCCATCAACAACCACTCCTTTGGAGTCGCCATGAAAAAGCTCACCTACGCATTCGGCGCCGCGGCCCTTCTCTCGCTGGCGGCGATCAGCGCTCCGGCGCAGGCCCAGAGCGGTCCCTTCATCCAGGCCCAGGTCTACGTGACGCCGGCACCGCCGCATCGCCACTACGACCGCCGCTACTACGCTCCCCCGCCGCCGCCCCACTACCACCCGGGCTACCACCGCGGCGACCGCTACTACCGCCATGACCGCTACGACGGCCGCCGCTACGGGCGCCGCGACAACGATGGCGATGGCGTGCCGAACCGCTACGACCGCCGTCCCAACAATCCGTACCGCTACTGACGCGGTCGTTCCCAGAAGCGAAGAAGCCGGGCCTCGCGCCCGGCTTTTTCATGGCCGCCGCGTTCAGGCCGCGGGCACCTGCGCGTAGGGCGGCCTGTCGCTGGCGAAGCCCTGCTTGAGCCCGCGCGAGATCGCGTCGGCCAGCACCTCGGGCAGGCCCTGCTCCACGCCCTCGTAGGCCAGCCGCGCCACCTCGTCGGGCGAAGTCTTCGGGGCATCGACGTGCGCGGCCATGTCGGTGTCCATGTAGCCGACGTGCACGCTGACCACCTGTGTGCCCTGGCCCGCGAGCTCGTTGCGCAGGCCGTTGCTCAGCGACCAGGCCGCCGACTTGGTGGTGCTGTAGGTCGCCACGCTCGGGAAGGTGGTCCAGGCCAGCGCCGACAGCACGTTGACGATGGCGCCGCCGCCGTTGGCCGCCAGCACCGGCGCGAAGGCGCGCGCGAGCGCCCAGGGGCCGAAGAAGTTGGTTTCGAGCTCGGCGCGCGCGGCCGCCACCGAGTCGGGCCCGAGCAGGTTCGAGCCGCGCGAGATGCCCGCGTTGTTGACCAGCACCGAGACGTCGCCGCACGCGAGTACCGCGGCCTCGATCTGCGCCGGCTGGGTCACGTCGAGCGGCACCGGCACCACGCCCGGCAAGGTGATGGTCCTGGGGTCGCGCGCGGCGCCGTAGACCTTGCGCGCGCCGGCCGCGAGCGCGGCCTTCGCGAAGGCGAGCCCCAGGCCGCGGTTGGCACCGGTGATGAAGACGACGGAATCCTTGAGGTTCATGGCAGAGCTTTCGAGGGTGTGAACGAAGAAAAATGCTTCAGGCCTGCGCCATGCGCCGCAGCAGCCCGCTGGTGGTGCGCGGCCAGCCGACGCGGCCGAACCAGGCACCACCCGCGATCGCCGAACCGATGACCAGGCCGTAGACCACGAGCGCGATGCCCTGCGCGGCGAACACGCCCGTGAGCCCCGCGCCCCAGCGCAGCGCCAGCCAGCCGCCGATGCCCGCCACGGCCAGCCGCGCGAGGTTGCCGATCACCGGCCACAGCAAGCGGCCCGCGCCCTGCGAGGCGAAGTACAGCACCAGGCCGACGCCGAAGAAGCCGTAGAGCGGACCGACCACGCGCAGGTAGTGGATGCCGGTGTCGAGCATCGCGGCGTCGTGGCCGAACAGCATCAGCCACGGCCGCGGGAACAGCGCGGCCAGCAGGCCGATGGTCTCGGCCAGCGCGAAGGCCAGTGCGGCGCCGATCCAGGTGGCGCGCAGCGCGCGCTCGCGCTGGCCCGCGCCCATGCAGGTGCCGACCATCGCGACCAGCGGCGCGCCCAGGCCGAACACCAGCGGCACCAGCAGGTACTCGAGCCGCGAGGCCGTGCCGTAGCCGGCCAGGGCCTCGGGACCGAAGTGACCGGTGAGCGCGGTCGCGATGCCGATCGAGAGGTTGGTGGCCACGGTCGACACCGTGCCCACCAGGCCCACGCGCAGGATGTCGCGGAAGAAGGGCCAGCGCAGCTTGAGCGCGGCCAGCGAGGGCTTGAGCAGGCTGCGCGGCGAGCGCAGGTAGACGATCAGCGCGATCGAGCCCAGCAGGTAATACAGCAGCAGCGCCATCGCGCCGCCCGCGATGCCCATGCCCGGCAGCGGGCCCCAGCCGAAGATCAGCAGCGGCGAGGCGGGGATCAGGAACACCACGCCCACCACCGTGACGTTGGCCGGCACCGCCATGTTGCCGGTGCCACGAAGAATGGCCGACAGCGAGTTGAACAGCCACACCAGCACCGCGCCCGAGAACACCCAGTTGGAATAGGTCAGGGCCGCCTCGAGCGCCGGGCCGCTGCCGCCCATGATCCCGTAGAGCCAGCGGCCGCCGAACAGCAGCGCGAGCGAGAACAGCACGCCGAAGCCCAGCGCGATGACGATCGCATGCCACACCAGCGAGTCGGCATCGGCGCGGCGGCGCGCGCCGAGCGCGCGCGCGATGGCCGACGAGATGCCGCCGCCCATGGCGCCGCTCGAGGTCATCTGCATCAGCATCACGATCGGGAACACCAGCGCCATGCCGGCCAGTGCGTCGGTGCCGAGCTTGCCGACGAAGTAGGTCTCGATCAGGCCGACCGAGGCCTGCGCCACCATCACGAGGACGTTGGGCGCCGCGAGCCGCAGCAATGTGGGAACGATGGGCGCCTCGAGCAGGCGGCGGGTGCGCGGATCGAGATCGGCGGCGGAAGCGGTCATGGCCTTCGTACTCCGTGGCGTGGGGCGATCAGGCGCGGGCCGCGGCGGCGCCGCCCGTGGCGGGCGCGGCATGGCCCTTGGGCGCGGTGGGGCGGCGGATCGCCATCACGATCGCGGCCGCCAGCAGGCAGGCGCCGCCGGCCACGTAGAGCGCGGGCGTGTAGGTCAGCAGCAGCGTGCGCGCGAAGCCCGCGCCATAGGCCGCGGTGGCGGCGCCGAGCTGGTGGGCGGCGAACACCCAGCCGAACACCATGCCGACCTTGGCCGGTCCGAAGGCGGCGCCCGCGAGCTTGACCGTGGGCGGCACGGTCGCGATCCAGTCGAGGCCGTAGAACATCGCGAACAGGCCCAGGCCGTAGATGGTGAATTCCGAATGCGGCAGCCAGAACAGCGAGAGCCCGCGCAGGCCGTAGTACCAGAAGAGCAGCTTGCGGTTGTCGTAGCGGTCCGACAGCCAGCCCGAGAGGATCGTGCCCACGAAGTCGAAGGCGCCCATCATCGCGAGCACCGAGGCCGCGGGCACCGGGCCCATGCCGTTGTCGCCGCACAGCGAGATGAAGTGGGTCTGCACCAGGCCGTTGGTGCTCAGGCCGCAGATGAAGAAGGTGGCGGCGAGGATCAGGAAGGTGCGGTTGGTCGCGACCTCCTTGAGCACGCGGAACGGCGTGGCGAAGTTGATCGCCGCGGCGGGCGCGGCCGGCGCCTGCGGCGCATCGGGGGCTTCGCCGAAGGGGCGCAGGCCGAGGTCGGACGGCCGGTTGCGCATCAGGCACAGCGCCAGCACGCCGATCAGCAGGCTGCCGATCACGATCGGCACGATGGCCGAGCGCCAGCCCCAGTGCTCGATCATCCAGGCCGCGACCGGCAGGAAGGCCAGCTGGCCGGTGGCCGAGCTCGCCGTGAGCATGCCCACCACCAGCCCGCGGCGCGCCACGAACCAGCGGTTGGCCACCACCGCGCCGAGCACCAGCGCCGTCATGCCGGTGCCCAGGCCCAGCATCAGGCTCCACAGCACGAACAGCTGCCACAGCTGCGAGGCCATCGTCACCAGCGCCATGCCCAGGCCGACCAGCGCGAGGCCGGTGCAGATCACCGCGCGCAGGCCCCAGCGCTCCATCAGCACCGCGGCGAACGGACCCATCAGGCCGAACAGCGCGAAGCGCAGCGCGAGCGAGGACGAGATCTGCTCGGTGCTCCAGCCGAACTCCTTGCCGAGCGGCTGCAGCATCGCGCCGGGCAGGCCCAGCGCGGCCGACATCGTCAGCATGGTCAGGAAGGTGATGGCGGCGACGATCCATCCGTAATGGATGCCGCGGCGCTGCAGCCATGCGGAGACTTGGGTGGCGAACATGGGACCTCTGGAGGAATGGGAATGGAGGAATCGGAGAAAAGAGGGGCCTGGGCCGCGGGGTCTGCGGGCGTGGAAGGTGCGAGGAAAGGGAAGCCGGCGCGGATGGACGTCAGTCCAGATCGCAGGCCTGGTCGTCCGCGCCGAGCAGCTCGAGCGATTCGTCGATCAGCACATGCAGCGCGAGCACGCGCTCCACGCCCAGCAGCGCATTGAGCTTCTGCTGCGCCGTCTTCCAGTGCGCCTGCGCCTCGCGGCGCTTGGCCTCGCCGCTGTCGGTGAGCTGCACCAGGCGGCTGCGCGCATCGGCGCCGGCGCCCTGCGCGATCCAGCCCGCGGCGATCAGCGGCTGCAGGTTGCGGCTCAGGGTCGAGGGCGTCATCTTGAGTTCGCCCGCGAGGTCGACCGGGCGCGAGGGACCGAGCCGCGCCAGATGCGAGAGCAGCGAGTACTGCGTGGTCTTGAGTCCGCTGCGCGACACCTCCGCGTCGTAGTGCTGCGAGAGGCGGCGCGAGAGCTGGCGCACCTTGAAACTGGTGCAGCCGCGGGGCTTGGTGGGGGCGTCCATGGGATATTATTGTAGCTGCAACTATTGCATATGCAACCAATTGGAGGAATGACCGCATGACCGAATCCCAGAACCTGCTCGAGACCTGGCTTGCCGAGGAGCGGGACATCATCGCGAGGCTCGAAGCCGGCCCGGGCCCCGGCGTGGCCCGCCCCGAGCAGGTGAGCGGCAAGACCGGCCTGGAAATCATGCAGGCCATGCTGCGCGGCGACATCCCCTACGCCGCCATCGCCAAGACGCTGGACTTCACCGTCATCTCGGTCAGTCCCGGGGTCGCGATCTTCCAGGGCACCCCGCTGCCGCAGCACCTGAATCCGCTGGGCACCATCCACGGCGGCTGGGTCGCCACCCTGCTCGACTCCGCGCTGGGCTGCTCGGTCCACACCATGATGCCGCCCGGGCGCAGCTACACCACGGCCGAGCTCGGCGTGAACTACGTGAAGGGCCTCACGCCCAAGGTGCAGCGCGTGCGCGCCGAAGGCAAGGTGATCCACTGCGGGCGGCAGCTCGCGACGGCGGAAGCGCGGCTGGTGGGCGCCGATGGCACGCTGTACGCGCATGCCACGACGACCTGCTTCGTGTTCGAGATTCCGGCGGGGCGCTGAGCTTCGGGGGGCCGGGCGGTCGCCGGCCCTACAGCGCGGGCGCCAGCGCCCCCGCCATCAACCGCAGGTTCTGCACCGCCGCCCCCGCGGCCCCCTTGCCCAGGTTGTCGAGCACCGCGCTCAACACGACCTGCCCCGTGCGCTCGTTGAAAGCCACCGCGAGGCTCATGTCGTTCGTGCCGTTGTGGATCCGCGGATCCAGCTCGGTCAAGGGTGCATCGGTAGACAGCGGCAGCACCCGCACATGCGCCGCGTCCAGATAGCGCTCGGCCAGGCACTCATGGATGCGCGCACCCGACACGCCGGCGGGAAGCAGCCGCGCATGCAGCCCGATCGTCAGCACGATCCCCTGCCGATAGCTGCCATAGGCCGGCACGAAGAGGGGCCGCTGCGACAGGCCGGCGTAGGCCTCGATCTCCGGCACGTGCTTGTGTTCGAGCCCCAGCCCATAGACCGTCAATGAATGCGCGCCCGCGCCGGCCTCGTGCGCTTCGGCGCCCGCCCTGCCCTGGCCCGAATAGCCCGAGACGGCATGGATGACCAGCGGATAGTCGGCGGGCAGCAGACCCGCGTCCGTCAGCGGCCGCAGCAGCGCGATCGCGGCCGTGGGATAGCAGCCGGGATTCGTGACCCGCGATGCCGAGGCGATGCGTTCGCCCTGCCCCGCGGCCAGCTCCGGCAAGCCGTAGACCCAGCCGGGGCTGGTGCGATGCGCCGAGCTCGCATCGATGACGCGCACCGCCGGGTTCTCGATCATCGCCACCGCGTCGCGCGCCGCGGCATCGGGCAGGCACAGGATCGCGATGTCGGCCTCGTTGAGCGCGGCGCGGCGCGCGGCCGGGTCCTTGCGAAGGTGGGTGGGCAGGGTGCGGATGCGGAATTCCCCGCCGCGCAGCCGGTTCTGCAGATCGAGGCCGGTGGTGCCCTGATCGCCGTCGATGAAGAGGTGGAGGTCCATGGAGCACGATCGTAGGGAGGGAGCCGCGATGGCTCCAGCTAAATATATGGAACTCCAGATTCAAAAAAGATAAATTGGCGCGATGCGGGAACTGAGCCTCGACCATCTGCGCACCCTGGTCGCCATCGCCGACCTCGGGTCGCTGGCCAATGCGGCGCGCGCGCTGCACCTGGCGGCCCCCACCGTCACGGTGCAGATCGCGGAACTCGAATCGCGCCTCGGCGGCCAGCTGCTGGTTCGCGGGCGCGGGCCCGCGCAGCCGACGGCCCTGGGCGAGCGCTTCATCGCGCGCGCCCGCCGGCTGCTGGCCGATGCCGACGATGCCGTGGAGGACGTGCGGCGCCAGCTTGCCGGGCAGACCGGCCGCGTGCGCGTGGGCGCTTCGACGGGCGCGATCGCGCACCTGCTGCCGCCCGCGCTCGAACGACTGGCGCGCGACCATCCGGGCATCGAGGTCAACGTGCAGGTGCTGACCTCCAACGACAGCATGGCGCGGCTCGCCGCGGGCAGCCTCGACCTCGCGGTGGTGGCACTGCCGCAGCCGCCGGTGCGCGGCGTGCATGTCACGCCGCTGCGACGCGAGGCCGTGCTCGCCTTCCTGCCGGCGGCCTGGAAGGCGCCGAAGCGCCTCACGCCGCATTGGCTGGCCGAGCGGCCGCTGATCATGAACGACGCCTCCACGCGGCTCTACCGGCAGACGGCCGAATGGTTCTCGGCGGCCGGCGTGCATTGCCGGCCGCGCATCGAGCTCAACTACAACGATGCGATCCGCACGCTGGTGGCCGCGGGCTATGGCGCGGCCCTGCTGCCCGAGGAAGCGGACGGGCGCGCGCCCGATCCGCGCGTCGCGGTCCGGCCGCTGAGCCCGGCGCTGTGGCGGCAGCTGGGCCTCGCGGTCGGCGATCGCGACGTCGGCGGCCCGACGCGCTTCGTGCTGGAGGCCCTGCAGGCGTCGAAGGGTCGCGGCGGCCCGGGCGAGTAGGCCTGCGGCTTGTAAGTCCAAACGACGCGCGCCCACCCTCTCTGTTGATAATCGTTCGCATCGGCGCCGCAGGCCGGCCGCCGCATCGCCCCGAGAACACATCACCGACCTGGAGGATCCCCTCATGACCCAACGCATCGGCGCGCGCGCAGCACACGCCCTGATCGGCGCCACCGGCGCCTGGCTCGCCCTCGCCGCCCTGCCCGCGCATGCGGCGGAAGAGCTCACGCTCTACACCACGCGCGAGCCGGCGCTGATCCAGCCGCTGATCGCGGCCTTCAGCGCGCAGAGCAATATCAAGGTCAACACGGTGTTCGTGAAGGACGGCCTGCTCGAGCGCGTGAAGGCCGAGGGCGCGCGCTCGCCGGCCGACGTGCTGATGACGGTGGACATCGGCAACCTGGTCGACCTGGTCGACGGCGGCGTCACGCAGCCCGTGAGGTCGGCCGCGCTCGAGTCGGCGATTCCCGCCAACCTGCGCGGCGCCGACGGCCAGTGGTTCGCGCTCTCGATGCGCGCGCGCGTGCTCTACGCCGACAAGGCGCAGCCGCTCACCAATTTCCGCTACGAGGACCTCGCCAATCCCAAGTGGAAGGGCAAGGTCTGCATCCGCGCCGGCCAGCATCCCTACAACACCGCGCTGGTGGCCTCGCTGATCGCGCACGACGGCGAAGCCAAGGCCGAGCAGTGGCTGCGCGGCGTGAAGGCCAACCTGGCGCGCAAGGCCACCGGCGGCGACCGCGACGTGGCGCGCGACATCCTCGGCGGCATCTGCGACGTGGGCCTGGCCAACTCCTACTACGTGGGCCAGATGAAGAGCGCCAAGGAAGGCACCGACGCGCGCAAGTGGGGCGATGCCATCAAGGTGGTGCGCCCCACCTTCGCCAAGAGCGGCGGCACGCACGTCAACATCAGCGGCGCGGCGGTGGCGAAGAACGCGCCGCAGCGCGCCAACGCGGTCAAGCTGCTCGAGTTCCTGGTGTCCGAGCCGGCGCAGGCCCTCTACGCCGACGCCAACTACGAATACCCGGTGCGCAAGGGCGTCGCGCTCGACCCGATCATCGGCCAGACCATCGGCGAGCTGAAGGTCGATCCGCTGCCGCTGACCGAGATCGCCAAATACCGCAAGCAGGCCAGCGCGCTGGTCGACAAGGTCGGCTTCGACCAGTGAGGGGCACCGCCGGGTGCCCTGAGTCCAGGGCATCCGCATGCTGATGAGGGCCTCGCGCGGCCCCCGGACGCTGCAGACGGTGGGCCCGCTGTGGCGCGGGGCCGCGTTCCTCGTGGCGGCCGGCGTGCTCGCGCCGGTGCTCGCCTTGCTGTGGCTCGCGCTCGGGCCCGGCGCCCAGGGCTTCGCGCACTGGCAATCGCTGTTCGCGCACGTGCTGCCGCAGGCCACGCTCAACACGGCCATGCTGCTGGCGGGCGTCGGCCTGCTGGTGCTGATCGTGGGCACCGGCTGCGCCTGGCTGGTCACGGCCTGCGACTTCCCGGGCCGGCACGTGCTGCACTGGGCGCTGCTGCTGCCGCTGGCGATGCCGACCTACATCGTCGCCTTCGCCTACCTCGACCTGCTGCATCCCATCGGCCCGGTGCAGGGCGCGATCCGCTGGCTGCTGGGCTACGACAGCCCGCGCCAGTTCCGCCTGCCCGACCTGCGCTCGATGGGCGGCGCGGTCTTCGTGCTGGGCTTCGTGCTCTATCCCTACGTCTACATGACGGCGCGCGCGATGTTCATGAGCCAGCCCGCGCACCTGATGGAGGCCGCGCGCATGCTCGGCGAGAACCGGCGCGGCGCCTTCTTCCGCGTCGCGCTGCCGCTGGCGCGCCCGGCGCTGGCCGTGGGCCTGAGCCTGGCGCTGCTCGAGACGCTCAACGACATCGGGGCTTCCGAATTCCTCGGCGTGCAGACGCTCACCGTGGCCGTCTACACGACCTGGATCACGCGCTCCGACCTCGCGGGCGCGGCGCAGATCGCCTGCGCCATGCTCGCCATGGTGATCGCGCTGGTCTGGCTCGAACGCAACGGCCGGCGCCACCAGCGCTACGGCTCGGCGCAGCGCATGCGCGCGCTGCAGCCGCGGCCGCTGCGCGGCGCCATGGCCTGGGCCGCCACGGCGGCGGCCTCGCTGCCGGTGCTGATCGGCTTCGTCGCGCCCGCGCTCTACCTGGTCTGGGAAAGCGCCAAGCGGCTGCGCCAGGGTGGAGGCATCTCGCACGGGCTGCTCGCGAGTCTGGCCAACACCATCGCGCTGGCGGCCGGCGTCACGGCGGCCGCGGTGGCGGCCGGGCTGCTGGTGGCCTGGGCCGCGCGCAACCCGGGCGGCCAGGGCGGCGGCGCGCGGCGCGGCCGCTGGCCCGCGCGCGTGGCCACGCTGGGCTATGCGGTGCCGGGCACGGTGCTGGCCATCGGCCTGCTCACACCGGCGCTGGCCTTCGATGCCGCGCTCGCCACCGCGTTCGGCTGGCAGGGCCTGCCGCTGATGGGCGCGGGCGTGGTGCTGGTGGCGGCCTGCACCATCCGCTTCCTCGCGATGCCGGTCGGCAGCATCGAGGCCGGCCTGGCGCGCATTCCGCCGGCCATCGAGCAGGCCGCGCGCCTGCTCGGCGAGACCGCCCTCGGCGCGCTGCGGCGCGTGCACCTGCCGCTGCTGCAGCCCTCGATCGCCGCCGGCGCGCTGCTGGTCTTCGTCGACGCGATGAAGGAGCTGCCCGCCACCCTGCTGCTGCGGCCCGCCAACTTCGACACCCTCGCGACCTGGCTCTATGCCGAGGCCGCGCGCGGCACCTACGAGGAAGGCGCGATCGCGGCGCTGCTGATCGTGGCGGCCGGGCTGCTGCCCGTGATGCTGCTGGCGCGCAGCCAGCTCGCGGCCGCGCACGCGGCCGATCCCCTGCCCGTATCCTCCGCCACGCCATGAGCGCCAACCTGCACATCGACGCCCTCCGCCTCGCCTACGACACGCCGCGCGGCCCGCACGTCGTGGTCGACGGCTTCTCGCTCGCGCTCGCGGCCGGCGAGATCGCCTGCCTGTTCGGGCCCTCGGGCTGCGGCAAGACCACGGTGCTGCGCGCCATCGCGGGCTTCGAGCCGCTGCGCGCGGGCGAGATCCGGCTCGGCGAGCGCACGCTGTCCTCGGCGCGGCAGCACCTGCCGCCCGAGGCGCGGCGCGTAGGCATGATGTTCCAGGAGTACGCGCTGTTCCCGCACCTCGACGCGGCGCGCAACATCGCCTTCGGGCTGCGCCGGCTGCCGCGCGCTCGACAGCAGTCGCGCGTGGCCGAGATGCTGGCGCTGGTCGGGCTGGCCGAGGCCGGGGAGCGCTATCCGCACGAGCTCTCGGGCGGCCAGCAGCAGCGCATCGCGCTGGCCCGCGCGCTGGCGCCCGCGCCGGCGCTGCTGCTGCTCGACGAGCCCTTCTCCAACCTCGACGGCGCCACGCGCGAACGGCTCACGGTGGAGGTGCGCGCGATCCTGCGCCAGGCCGGCCAGACCGCGATCCTCGTGACCCACAACGAGGCCGAGGCACAGGCCATGGCCGACCGCATCGGCGTGATGCATGGGGGGCGCATCACGCGCTGGATCGAGACCTCGGCCCGCTGAGGCTTAGCACAAGACGCGCTTTTGCCGAATGGGCTTTTCGGGAAAAGGTTGTTCGCCCCCGGAAGAATCCGGCCCCACCGATTCATCCGGAGCGCCCATGTCCCAGCCCCTCACCCTCGTCAGCCACCTGCTGTGCCCCTACGTGCAACGCGCCGCGATCGCGCTGCACGAAAAGGGCGTCGCCTTCGAGCGCGTCGTGATCGACCTCTCGGCCAAGCCCGACTGGTTCCTCGCGATCTCGCCGCTGGGCAAGGTGCCGCTGCTGCGCGTGCAACGGCCCGACGGCGGCGAGACCGTGCTGTTCGAGAGCAACGTGATCTGCGAATACCTCGAGGAGACCCAGCCCGGCGCTCGGCTGCATCCCGAGGATCCGCTCGCGCGCGCCGAGCACCGCGCCTGGATGGAATTCGGCTCGGCGATCCTGGCCGACCTCTGGGGCTACGAGACCACCAAGGACGCCGAGGTGTTCGCGCAGAAGCGCCAGGCCCTGGCCGACAAGTTCGCGCGCGTCGAGGCGTCGCTCGGCGCCGGCCCCTTCTTCGCGGGCGAGCGCTTCAGCCTGGTCGACGCGGTGTTCGCGCCGGTGTTCCGCTACTTCGAGGTGTTCGACCGCCTCGTCGATTCGAAGCTCTTCGACGCCCTGCCGCGCGTCGATGCCTGGCGCCGGGCGCTGGCCGCGCGGCCCAGCGTGCGCGCGGCGGTGGTGCCCGAGTACCCCGAGCACCTGATGGACTTCCTGCGCAAGCACGAGTCGCTGCTGCTCACGCGCGCCGAGGAAGTCCGAGCGGCTTGATCGGGGCGCCGGGAGACCGACAATAGCGGGCTCCCCACGACAACACCCACGGACTCCACGCGATGAGACTCCTCCACACCATGCTGCGCGTCGGCAACCTGCAGCGCTCGATCGACTTCTACACGAAGGTGCTGGGCATGAACCTGCTGCGCACCTCCGAGAACCCCGAGTACAAGTACAGCCTGGCATTCGTCGGCTACGACGAGGGCAACCCCGGCCAGGCCGAGATCGAGCTCACCTACAACTGGGGCACCGAGAGCTACGAGCTCGGCACCGCCTACGGCCACATCGCGCTCGGCGTGCCCGATGCCTACGCCGCCTGCGAGAAGATCAAGGCCGCGGGCGGCAACGTCACGCGCGAAGCCGGCCCCGTGAAGGGCGGCACCACGGTGATCGCGTTCGTGACCGATCCCGACGGCTACAAGATCGAATTGATCCAGCGCGCCGAGCAGGCGGCCGGCGGCGGATTGCGCTGATCGGCGATGGCCACGGGTGCCGCGAAGAAGAAGCCGGCCGCGAAAAAGGCCGGTGCCAGGGCCGGCAACAAGGCCGTGCGCCATGTCGCGCTGCTGCGCGGCGTCAACGTCAACGGCATCACGATCCGCAGCGCCGAGCTGCAGGCGCTGTTCGTCGAGCTCGGCTTCGGCGCGGTGCGCACCGTGCTCGCGAGCGGCAACGTGCTGTTCGACACCGACGAGACCGACATCGCCGCGCTGCGCCAGCGCATCGAGCAGGCGCTGCGCGAGCGCTTCGGCTACGAGGCCTGGATCGTGCTGCTCGCGCAGGCCACGGTGGCGCGCATGGCCGCGGGCTATCCCTTCGAGCGCGTCGACGAGGAGCGCCATCCGTACATCGTGTTCGGCTCCGATCCGGCGATGCTCGACGAGGTGATGGCCAAGGCCGGCGAGCTCGATGCCCACACCGACCGGCTGCAGCGCGGCGACGGCGTGCTCTATTGGGAGCTGCCGCGCGGCGAGAGCACCGACACGCCGGTGGCGAAGCTGCTCGCGAAGACGCGCTACAAGTCGAGCACCACCACGCGCAACCTGCGCACGGTCGAGAAGCTGCTGGCCGCTTGAGCCGGCCGGGGCCGCCGCATGCGGGGAACTGCCCCTGCGCAGGGCACGGGATTTGCAATAGATTGAAAGGCCGACCGACGCGTCGGCCTTTTTCATTCGAGCGCCACGATGCACATCTCCAGAATCATTCCAACAGCCATGCTCGCCGTGACCGCGGCAGCGCTTTCCGCCTGCGGCGGCGGCTCCGGCGGTGGCTTCGCCCCGCTTCCCATCGGCAGCGCACCACCGCCGCCGGCGGCGCCACCACCGGCCCCGCCCGGCGCGCGCTTCGATCCCGCGCTGTGCGTGCAGCAGGCCGGCACGCCGCACGGCCAGACGGCCGGCATCAGCGGCACCAGCCTGATGGTGACCTCGGCCCACTACGAAGCCTCGAAGGCCGGCTGCAAGGTGCTGGCCACCGGCGGCAGCGCGATCGACGCGGCCATCGCGGTGCAGGCGGTGCTCGGCACGGCCGAGCCCTTCGCCTCGGGCCTCGGCGGCGGCACGCTGATCACCTACTACGACGCGGCCACCCGGGCCGTGCGCACCTTCGACGGCCTCTCGGCCGCGCCCGCGGCCACCGGCGGCGCGACCACGCTATACCAGGCCGTGGCGCAGGACGTCTCGAGCGCCGCGCCCTACAACGTCTGCAAGAGCGGCCTCGCGGCCGGCGCGAGCATCTCCTCGCAGCAGGGCAACACCAACATCTCGGCGCGCGCGGTCGGCATTCCGGGCACGGTGGCGGTGCTCGACCTGGTGCACCGCGCGTATGGCCGCAAGGCCTGGAACGCCCTGTGGGACGACGCGATCGCGCTGGCCGAGAACGGCTTCCCGATGACCAGGTACATGTACTCGACGCTCTATGCCGACAGCGCCGAGTTCGACGACGACGGCAACCCGGTGGACGCCGGCAGCGGCGTGCCGGCCTGGGTCAACTCGGCCGGCACGGTGCGCGGGGCGGCGCGCTGCAAGTATCCCGACATCGCGAAGCGCTACTGCGACCCGGCCGACGCCACGATGCAGAAGCCGCTGCCGATCGGCACGCTCATCAGGAATCCCGAGCTCGCGCAGACCATGAAGCTGGTGCGCGACGGCGGCGCCGCGGCCTTCTACGATCCGGCCCGGCCCACGGTGCAGGCGATCGTGGAGCGCACCACCACCGGCAGCCTGCCCTGCCGCTCGGTCCTGCCGACCGCGGGCACGCCCGCCAAGCCGGCGGTGGCGACCACCATCGCCTCGATCCCGAGCCTGATGCAGCCGGCCGACTTCGCGGCCTACCGGGCGGTGGAGCGCAAGCCGCTGGTGGGCACGCGCTTCGGCACCACGATCTACACCCAGCCCGCGCCCTCGTTCGGCGGCTTCGTCACGCTCTATTCGCTCGGCATCCTCGAGCGCAAGAAGCTGCAGGACGAGAAGGCGCTCGACACGCCGCGCTTCGTCTACTACGCCGCGGAGGCGAGCCGGCTCGCCAACATCGACCGGCGCGCCGTGATCGGCGACCCCGCATGGTCGAACGTCAACGCGCGCGCCTCGGTGCTGCTGAGCGAGGCCGAACTCGACCGCCGCGCGGCGCAGATCGCCGGCACGGCCTTCGACACCGCGCCCGCGGGCAACATCGGCAGCTTCGTGGCGGCGGACCCGGCGGGCTACGACACCATGGCTGCGCTCGGCAAGGCGCGCGCCGCCGCGCCGGCCACGCGGCTGGCGCAGGCTCGCCCGACGGCACGCGACGAGGACTGGAACACCACCAGCAACGTGGCGGTGGTCGATGGCTACGGCAACGCGCTGTCGATGACGACCACGATCAACACGCACTGGGGCGCGCACCTCGAGGCGGCGGGCATCATGCTCAACGACGTGATGTCGAACTTCTCGGCCGGCTCGAGCGCGCCGCCGAGCACGGGCTCGGACGTCAACGGCTACCAGGGCACCAAGCGGCCGCGCACCTCGATCGCGCCCGCGATCGCCTTCGATGCCGAGGGCCGGCTGCGGCTGGTCTGGGGGTCGGCGGGCGGCGGCCCGATCCCCGACTACATCGTCAAGACCTTCATGGGCCACGTGGTCTACGGCCTCGACCTGCAGGCCGCGATCAACGCGCCCAACTTCACGGGCCAGAACGGCGTGGCCGAACTCGAGGCCGGCTCGCCGCTGGCGCCGCTGGCCGACAGCCTGCGCGCGAGCTACGGCTACGACACCGACAACCTGCGCGTGACGGGCCTGCTCAGCGGCCTCAGCGGCATCGCGGTGACGCGCGACGCGAACGGCCGCGCGGTCTACAGCGGCGCGGCCGACAACCGGCGCTCGGGCGCGGCCTTCGGCTACTGAGCCCGCGTCGCGCGCACGAAGAAAAGCCTGGCGGTGCCAGGCTTTTTCATGGGGCGCGGATCAGCAGCCGAGCAACTCGGCCAGCTGCAGGATGTCGCGCGCATGCAGGTTGTTGCCAGCCACCGGCGTCACGTCCTTGGGCTGCGCGCGGCCGAACTCGAAGGGCCGCTCGATGTAGCCGGTCTTGAGGCCGCAGGCGCGCGCGGCCGCGAGGTCGTCGTGGTGCGCGGCGGCCAGCATCACCTGGCCCGGCGTGGCGTCGAACACGCCGGCCACGCCGAGATAGGTGCGCGGGTCGGGCTTGTAAGCCTTGAAGACCTCGGCCGACAGGATGCAGTCCCAGGGCAGGCCCGCGCGCTTGGCCATCTCGGTCAAGAGGCCGATGTTGCCGTTCGACAGCGAGCAGATGGTGAACTTGCGCTTGAGGCGCGTGAGCCCTTCCACCGCATCGGGCCAGGCCGGCAGCCGGTGCCAGGCGCGGCTGAGCTCGCGCCGCGCGGCGGCATCGAGGCGGTCGCTGAGGCCGAAGTCGCGCAGCACCTGCTCGAGCATGCTCAGGTGCAGTTCGTCGAGCAGGGTGAAGCCGCCCTCGCCCGCGGCGATGCGTTCCATCACCTGCTTCATCGCGGGCTGGTAGCCGGCGCGCCAGGCCAGCGCGAAGGTCGCGCCGTCTACACCCGGCAGGGCCTGCTCGGCCTCGGCGGCGATGCCGCTGTGCCAGTCGACCACGGTGCCGAAGACGTCGAAGGCCACGACCTTGAGGTCGCTGGCGTCGAAATCCGCGTTGCCCATGGCGGCCTCAGCGCGAAAGCTGGCTCGCGGCGCGCGCGAGCTGTTCGATGCGGACCCAGTCGCCGTCGCGGATGGCGTCGGTCGGCACGATCCACGAGCCGCCCACGCAGGCCACGTTCGACAGCGCGAGGAACTCGGCCGCGTTGCCCGCATGGATGCCGCCCGTGGGGCAGAAGACGACGTCGCCGAACGGGCCCTGCCAGGCCTTGAGCATCGGCAGGCCGCCGGCCTGCAGCGCGGGGAAGAACTTGAGCTGGGTGTAGCCGTCCTCCTGCGCCGACATGATCTCGCTGCCGGTGGCCACGCCGGGCAGCAGCGGCAGGCCGAGGTCGTGGCAGGCCTTGCCGACCGCGCGCGTGTAGCCCGGGCTCACGCCGAACTTCGCGCCGGCCAGCGCCGAGGCCTGGGCATCGGCCGCGCTGCGGATGGTGCCCGCGCCGGCGACGGCCTCGGGCACTTCCCTGGCGATGATCTCGATGCACTCGAGCGCCTGCGGCGTGCGCAGCGTCACCTCGAGCATGCGGATGCCGCCGGCGACCAGCGCGCGCGCGAGCGGCACGGCGTGCTTCACGTCGTTGAGCACGATCACCGGGATCACCGGCGCGTCGCGCATCACGTCGAGGGCAGTCAGTGCGTTCTTGTCGTTTACAGCCATGAGCAGGCTCCTTCTTCAGCAGTCAATGCATTGCGCCGCATTCCGGCGAACAGTTCGCGCCCCAGGCCATGGCCATCGGCGAAGCGCTGGGCCTCCGACAGCGTCGCGGCCTCGCGCTCGGCCCACTCGTCGGCGGGCAGCAGGACCTCGAGCGTACCCGCGACGGCATCCAGGCGTATGACGTCGCCGTCGCGCACCTTGGCCAGCGGCCCGCCCGCGGCCGCCTCGGGCGACACGTGGATGGCGGCCGGTATCTTGCCCGAGGCGCCGCTCATGCGGCCGTCGGTGACCAGCGCCACGCGGAATCCCTTGCCCTGCAGCACCGACAGCGGCGGCGTGAGCTTGTGCAGCTCGGGCATGCCGTTGGCCTGCGGGCCCTGCCAGCGCACCACGCAGACCACGTCGCGCTCGAGCTCGCCGGCCGTGAAAGCCTTCTGCAGCGCGGCCTGCGAATCGAAGACCCGCGCGGGTGCCTCGACCACATGGCGGTCGTCGGGCACCGACGAGACCTTGATGACGCTGCGGCCGAGGTTGCCGCTCAGCAGCTTCAGGCCGCCGGTGGCGCTGAAGGGCGCGGCGGCAGGCCGCGTGACGGCATCGTTCTGCAGCGCGGCGGCCGGCGTCCAGCGCAGGCGCTTCTCGTCGGCCTCGCCCTCGAGCGACGGCACGCCGGCGAATTCGCGGATGCCGCCCGAACGCACCGTCAGCACGTCGGCATGCATCAGGCCGGCCTCGACCAGCTCGCCGATCACGAAGCCGGGACCGCCCGAGGCCTGGAACTCGTTCACGTCGGCGCTACCGTTGGGGTACACGCGCGTGAGCAGCGGCACCACGTCCGACAGCTTCGAGAAATCGTCCCAGTCGATCACGATGCCCGCGGCGCGCGCCACGGCCACCCAGTGGATCAGGTGGTTGGTGGAGCCGCCGGTCGCGAGCAGCGCGGCCATGGCATTGACGATGCAGCGCTCGTCGACCATCTCGCCGATCGGCGGGCACTGGAAGGCGGCTTCGCCGGCCTTGCCCAGCACCGTGCGCACCGCCTCGCGCGTGAGCGTCTCGCGCATCGCGTCGCCGGGCTGCACGAAGGCCGTGCCGGGCACGTGCAGGCCCATGGCCTCGAGCAGCATCTGGTTGCTGTTGGCGGTACCGTAGAAAGTGCAGGTGCCGAGCGTGTGATAGGCGGCCATCTCGGCCTCGAGCAGGCCCTGACGGCCCACGAGCCCCTGCGCGGCCTGCTCGCGCACCTTCGACTTCGCGTTGTTCGACAGGCCCGAGGGCATCGGCCCCGCGGGCACGAACACGGTGGGCAGGTGGCCGAAGTGCAGCGCGCCGATCAGCAGGCCCGGCACGATCTTGTCGCACACGCCGAGCATCAGCGCGGCATCGAACATGTCGTGCGTGAGCGCGACCGCGGTGCTCATCGCGATCAGGTCGCGGCTGAACAGGCTCAGCTCCATGCCGGGCGTGCCCTGCGTCACACCGTCGCACATGGCGGGCACGCCGCCTGCCACCTGCGCGGTGGCGCCGAGGCGGCGCGCCTCGTGCTTGATGATGTCGGGATAGCCTTGGTACGGCGCATGGGCCGAGAGCATGTCGTTGTAGGCGGTGACGATGCCGATGTTGGGCGCGCGCTCGGCGACCACGCGGAACTTGTCGTTGGCCGGGATGCCGGCCACGGCATGCGCCACGTTGGCGCAGCCCATGCGGTCGGAGCCGCGGTCGCGCTGGCGCAGTTCGGCGAGGCGCGCGAGGTAGGCGCCGCGCTGCGCCTTGCTGCGATCGCGGATGCGATCGGTGACGTCGAGGACGGTGGGGTGTGTGCTGCTCATGGGGATGTTGTCGGTGGCTCTGCCGATGGGGTCGCCACTGTCGCGTGGGCGACCTCGAGATGGGTTCATCGTAGCAAGGACGACGCCAGGCCTCGATGGAAATCGGGCACCGTGCCAATACGAATCCACGCCCGGATACGGATGCTTGCAAAACACCCGGACGCGGGCTCGCGCGAGCCCGCGTGGCGGCGCATTCCGCGCGCCGCGGCGGCCTCGAATCAATCGAGCAGCTTGACCTCGACCCGGCGCGCCTGCGCGTCGTTGCCGCTGCCGGCCGTGACGGGCGGGCGCAGCAGGTCGATCCTGTCGGCCGGCACGCCGAGGCCGACGAGCACGTCGCGCACCGTCTCGGCACGCTTCTTGGCGAGCTGTTCGTTGACCGCCGCATCGCCGGTGGTGTCGTGGAAGCCCGAGACCACCGCCTTGCGGCCGGCCTCGACGCCCTTGATGACCGCGGCCAGCGCTTCCGCCGCGCCGGGCGCGAGGTCGGCGCTGCCGGTGGCGAAGTAGAAGTTCACCACGCCGTTGGCAACGCGGATGCTGGCGCCGTCGGGGATCGTGACGGTGACCGTCTCGGTGACCTCGGCCACCGTGGTCTGGGTGGCTGGCGCCGCGGCCGGCACCGTGATGGCGGTCTGCGCAGTCGCGGACGCCCGGGCGGGCGTCTTGTGCCACGCCGCGAAGCCGATCACGCCACCGACGATCAGCACCAGCAGGATCGCGAGCAGTCCGAGGGCGAAATTCTGCTGGCTGTCGTCGGTGGTGTTCGTCACGCGTGCTCCGTAGGATGAAAGCGGCCGGTAAATAATGGGGTGGTCAACCATGATCAGGAAATTGTAGGCATGGGTCCTTCTCCCGACACTGTAGGCGCTGGCCCCACCTCGGGCTCGGACCCGGCGCCCAATCCCGGGCCGCCGGGTCTGGATCCGCTGCCCAAGCCGCTGCGCGATCCGCAGCCGATGCTCGAGCGCACCATCGCCGAATGGGGCGGCCACGAGGACCTCTGGCTGTTCGGCTACGGCTCGCTGATCTGGCGGCCCGAGTTCGATTTCATCGAGCGCCGCCCGGCCTGGGTGCGCGGCTGGCACCGCGCGCTGAAGATGTGGAGCCGCGTCAACCGCGGCAGCGTGCAGACCCCGGGCCTGGTGTTCGGCCTGCTCTCGGGCGGCAGCGTGCGCGGCATGGTGTTCCGCGTGCCGGCCGCGCAGGGCCTGGACACGCTGCGCCGGCTCTGGCTGCGCGAGATGCCCACCGGCGTGTACGACCCCAAGTGGCTGCGCTGCACCACGGCCTCGGGGCCGGTGAGCGCGTTGGCCTTCACGCTGTCGCGGCGCAGCCCCAACTTCACGGGCGAGCTCAGCGACGAGCGCTACCGCCACATCTTCGCGAATGCCGTGGGCCGCTACGGCAGCTCGCTCGACTATGCGCAGCAGACGCTCGAGGAGCTGCGCCGCCATGCGATCCACGACGCGGCGCTCGCGCGGCTGGTGGCGCTGGCCGTGCCGCCGGCGGCGCCGGGCGACACATCGGCGGGGCACACTGCATCGCCGGCACCGGCCGATTGCGATGTGGTGCCGCCTCCGGTATACGTCGCAGGGTCGTCCGACAAGAAATCCTCCCAACCTTCCGGACCCTCCGGATCTCCCGACAAGGACCAACAATGAAGAACTCCTCCCGCCGCCTCGCCGGCGCCGCCACCGCCGTGCTCGCGGCCTCGCTGCTGGCCGCCTGCGGCACGCTGGGCGGCAAGCCCGCCACCACCGTCGAGCTGGTGCCCACCGGCGCGATCACGCCGAACCCGACCACGGGCACCGTCACCTTCACCGCGCTCGAGCATGGCGTGCGCGTGGCCGGCATCGTGCGCGGCCTGCCGCCGAACACCGAGCACGGCTTCCACATCCACGAGAAGGGCGACTGCGGCGACAACGGCAATGCCTCGGGCGGCCACTTCAACCCCAGCGGCGGCACGCACGGCAAGTTCGCCGCGCCGGGCAGCCATGCGGGCGAGTTGCCGAGCCTGGTGGCCAACGGCGCCGGCGAGGCACGCTTCAGCGTCGAGAACCATGCGATCTCGCTGACGCCGGGCGCCGCCAACAGCGTGATCGGCCGTGCCCTCGTGGTGCACCGCGACAAGGACGACTTCACGACCCAGCCGGCCGGCAACTCGGGCCCGCGCATCGCCTGCGCGGTGATCGGCAAGTAAGAAGGGTTCAGCCGGCGCGCGGTGCGCCGGCTGCCTCGCGCGCGCGCCACAGCGCCTCGGCGCGCGCCAGGGCCTCGGGGGTGTCGATGTCGGTCACGACGCCGGCGTCGTCGAGCGGCAGGTCGGCCACCGAACCCGCCGCGCGCAGCGCGCGCAGGACGGGCGCCGCGCCGAAGTTGCCCTCGAGCGCGGCGAGCGCCGCCTGGCAACCGGCGGCAAAGCCCACCGGATGCCCGCGCTCTCCCTGGTAGCTGGGCTGCGCCGCCTGAGCCCCGCCCGCGAGCGCGGCCGCCACCGCCTGCATCGTCCGCGGCAGCACCAGCGGCAGGTCGCCCGGCAGGATCAGCCAGCCGGACGCACCCGAAGTGGCGCGCACCGCGGCCGCGATCGAATCGCCCATGCCCGGATGGCCCGCGTCCTCCACGTGCCAGGGCAGGCCGCTCGCGCGCACGGCGTCGAGCGTGCGTTCGAGCACCGGCTTGCCGGCCAGCGGCGCGCGCAGCTTGGAACCGCTGCCGCCGGCGGCCACGAAGCGCTCGCCGCGGCCCGAGGCCAGCACGATCACGGTCGGGGGATTCGCGAGGGAGGTCACGGCGCGAGTATCGCTTGGGCAACAATGCCGGCATGACTTCCCCGACTTCCCAAGAATCGCTGGCCGCGCTGCGCAAGAGCTACGAGCGCGCCGAGCTCGGCGAGGCGCACAGCGCCGACGATCCGCTGCGCCAGTTCGAGCGCTGGCTCGACGAGGCCATCGATGCCCAGGTGCCCGAGCCCAACGCGATGACCTTGTGCACGGTCGGCAGCGACCTGCGGCCCTCGAGCCGCATCGTGCTGATCAAGGGCTACGACGCGCGCGGCCTGGTCTGGTACACCAACTACGAGAGCCGCAAGGGCCGCGAGCTCGCGGGCAACCCCTATGCGTCGCTGCAGTTCCACTGGGTCGAGCTCGAGCGCGTGGTGCGCATCGAGGGCCGGGTCGAGAAGGCCGGCGCCGACGAGAGCGACGCCTACTACGCGAGCCGCCCGCTCGATTCGCGGCTGGGCGCCTGGGCCAGCCCGCAGAGCGAGGTGATCGGCGGGCGCGAGGTGCTGGTGAAGAATGCCGCCGTGGCCGCCGCGAAGTACCTGCTCTCGCCGCCACGCCCGCCGCACTGGGGCGGTTACCGGCTGGTGCCCGACCGCTGGGAATTCTGGCAGGGCCGCAAGAGCCGGCTGCACGACCGGCTGCGCTACCGGCTCGAGGCCGGCCAGTGGGTGCGCGAGCGGCTCGCTCCCTAAGCGGTCAAGCCTCGCAGGCCGCCACCTTGAATTCGACGCGGCGATCGAGCGCGTCGCTCGCATCGTCGGCACCCGTGCCCACGATGTTCTCGCGGAAGCCGGCGCCGGCTTCGCGCAGCTTCTTCGCCAGCGGCGGGGCCTCGCCCACCAGCCGGGTCTTGACGGTCACCGCGCGCTGCAGCGACAGCCGCTCGTTGACCGCCTCCGAGCCCGTGCGGCTGGTGTGGCCGGTCACGACCACGCAGGAATCGATCTGCGCCGCCTGGCGCGCGATCTGGCGCAGCCACATCGGGTAGGCGGCGCTGATCTTCGGGTCGGCCAGGAAGTCGGTCGAGCCCGGCTTGAACAGGAACTTCACGCTGAGGTTGTTGCTTTCGAGCCCCAGGCGCGCGAGCGTGCCGAAAGTGCGCTCGGCGTCGGCGGTGCGGCCCAGCTGCGACTGCGTGAGGTACAGGCCGCTGTAGACGCGCAACTGCTGGCCGTCGGGGCGGCGCGAGGCGGCCTCGTAGCGTGCCAGCGCCTCCTGCAGCCGGCCGGCCTCGTAGGCGGCGGTGGCCTCCTGCATCACGGTCGCGGTCGGCAGGCGCTCGAGATAGAGCGCGTCGGCGGCCTGGCCCGGCTGGGTCTCGGCGGTGCGGATGTAGCCCTCGACGCCGCGGTCCTTGCCGTTGACCGGGCTGTCGCGGAAGAAGGCGGTGGGCCGGGTGTCGAGCGTCGCGTCGCTGATGCGCGCCGTCGACTGCGCGATCACGGTGCCGCCCTTGATCTCGGTCAGCGCGAGGTTCAGCCGGTAGGGCGAGCCGCCCGCTTCCTTGTCGCGCACCAGCGTGCCGTTGAGCACGTACTGCGCGGTGGCGATCTCGGTGCTGTTGAACGGCGTCACGGTGAACTGCTTGAACTGCGCCTGCATGCGCTGGACGATGCGCTGCTCGGCCACGCGCGTGACCTCGGTCTGCTGGCCGCTGGCGCTCTCGAGCAGCGGATCGATGACGATGCGGCTCTGCTTCATCGAGGACTCGACCTTGGCGAGGAAGCCCGGCAGCTTCTTGGTCTGCACCATCAGGTCGTCCACCGCCTGGTCGACGGCCTGGTCGAAAGGCATCGCGTTGCCCGGCTGCGGGCGTTGCGCCGCGCAGGCCGCGAGCAGCACGGCGGCGGCGCCGAGCGCCATCGCGCGCAGCGCGCCGCGCAGGCTGGAGGGGATCTTCATCATCAGCATTGGCTCCTCAAGTACGTCATGTCCTGGTCCGACAGCGGCTCGCCCACGGCGGCGCGCATGTTGATCTCGGTGCAGCGCTTCGTCGGCGCCGGCCGGCGCGCGGGGGCGGGCCGGTCGGCCTCCTGTTCCGCCACGCGGGCCGGCGGCGCCTCGGCCGGCGCGCGCGGCTTCGGCGACGGCCGCGCGGCCGCCCTCTCGCTCGGCCGGTCGACCGCTGCCGGCGGCTTCGCCGGTTCGGGCGCCGGTTTTTCCTCCGGCCTGGGCACGGCGAGACAGGGCGTGCGGCATGGCTTGGCCTGCGCCGCCGCCGGCGTGGCCGCGCCCAGCAGCAGCCACGGCGCGATCGCCGTCGCGACCAGCACCATCGCAACAACGGGCATGGATCGCGTCTGGCAAATCATCAGCGGGGAAATGTAGAGCGGCGCGCGGCGCTCCACATCTCGCCAAACGGCCACCCTGCCGAACGGCATAGGGGGCACGAGGCGGCGAGAAAGATCGAAGGGCTACGGTTTCGCGTGGCCCGCGGCGGATGTCAGGGCAGCCACTGCACCCAGAGCATCACCAGCGTGAGCGTGACCAGCGCGAGCAGCGTGGAGACCGCGACGCTGGCGGTCACCAGGTCCTCGGCGCTGCGGTAGCGCTGCGAGAACAGGAACACGTTGGCGCCGATCGGCAGCGCGGCCGCGACCACCATCACCATGAGCGGAATGCCGCGCACGCCGAGCGCCCAGCCGATGATCGCCACCAGCAGCGGATGCAGCAGGTTCTTGACGCCGGCCTGCACCAGGGCACTGCGCCAGTGGCGCCCCACCGGCGTGAGCGCCAGCGTGATGCCCACCATCACCAGCGCCACCGGGCCGAAGGCCTGGCCCAGCAGCTCGATGGTGCGGTCGACCGGCTGCGGCATGACCCAGCCGCTCTGCGCGAACAGCAGGCCCGCGATGATCGGCAGCGGCACCGGATGGATGATGGCGTTGCGCAGCGCGCGCAGCACGGTGCGCAGCATCGAGCGCTTCTCGGTGCCGCCCAGCATTGCATGCTCGCGCGCCACCGCGAGCTCGAGCACCACGGTGGCGCTGGTCATCAGCACCAGCGAATGCAGCGAGATCAAGGTCAGCAGCACCACCATGCCGGCCTCGCCATAGGCCAGGCCGACCAGCACGATGCCGATCATCACGGTGTTGCTGTAGGTGTTGGCGAGCGCGAGCACCGCGCCCGTGCGGTTGAAGCCGCGCAGCGCCAAGGTGGCCGCGAACAGCAGCCCCGAGGCGATGAAGTAGGCCGCCACCGGCTTGAAGCGCAGTTCCTCGACATGCACGCCGCTCATCGCGCGGAACAGCAGCGCCGGCGCGAGCAGCAGGAAGATGAGATTGGAGAGGTCCTTGACCGCATTGCCGCCGATCCAGCGGCGCCTCCCGGCCAGGTAGCCCGCCGCGATCAGCAGCACGACGGGCAGGAGGGATGAGATGACGAACGAATTCACCGGTCGAGGATAGCCGAGCGATTGCCGCCCTCCCCCGCGGGAAAGGGCGGCACATGCACGCTCAGAAGGTCACGCGCACGCCCACCTTCAGCGAGCGTCCCGGCAGCGGCGCGGCCGGGTACACCGTCGTCGTCAGGATCGAGGTCGGGCTGTAGGCCAGCTTGTTGCCGATGTTGTCGATGCGCGCATACCAGGTGAGGTTGGCGCGCTGCACCTTCATGCGGTAGGCGATCGAGGCATTCCACAGCGTGTAGGCATCGGTCTCCCGCGCGCCGACGCCGGGCACGCGGTGCTGCGCGGCGTTGTAGTCGAAGCCGACGCGGCCGCTCCACGGGCCGTTGCCGTAAACCAGCGTGGCGCCCAGGCGCAGCGGCGCGATGCGCGGCAGCGGTTCGCCGGTGTCGGTGTTCTTCGCGCGCACCAGGTCGCCGCGCCACTCGAGGTCGAGCGTGCCGGCGTCCGCCATGCGCGCGAAGCCGTCGCTGCCCAGCAGGCGCAGGTTGCCGCTGGCCTCGATGCCGGTGAAGCGCGCGCGCACGCCGTTGTAGAGGTACTCGGCCAGCGTGTCGGTGACCTCGGGATCGGTCACGACCTGGCCCTCTCCGTCGAGCGTTCGGCCCGAGGCGGTCAGGCCGATGTAGTTGCGAAAGCGCGTGACGTAGGCGTTGACGCGTGCCGTGTTCGGCCCCGACTTCCATTGCGCGCCGAGGTCGAAGCCGGTCGATTGCTCCTTGCTGAGGTTCGGGTTGCCGACCTCCCACGCGGCCGTGGCCACGTGCGGGCCGTTGGCCAGCAGCTCGTAGTCCTTGGGCGCGCGCTCGGTGTAGGCGATGTTCGAGGTCAGCTGCCACTGCGGCGCGAGGTTGACCAGGGCGCCGAAGGCGGCGCTGTTCGGGTTGAAGGTGCGCTCGCCGATCGCGAAGCGGTCGATGCTCGGATCGTCGGGATAGCCGAGCGATCGCACGGTGACGCGCTCGGTGCGCGCGCCGAAGCTCAGCTTGCCCCACGAGGTCCCCATCTCCTCGTATAGGAACAGCGCGCGCGAGCGCGTGCGGCTGTGCGGCGCGAAGGCCTCCTCGCCGTCGGCGGCGAAGCGGTTGGTCTCGGCGCTGAAGCCCATCAGACCTTCCAGCGGCCCGATCTTCTCGTGCCGCACCTCGACGCGCAGGTCGTTGCTCATGTTCGAGAAGGTGGTGCCGGCTTCGGCGCCCTCGAACTCGGTGTGGCGGTAGTTGGTGTGGCTGAGCTTGGCGTGGACGCTGCGGATGATGCCGCCCGGGCGCCACTCGCCCTCGATCGCGTAGCGGTCGGACTTCATCGCGATGGTCACGTCGTCCTCGGCCACGGTGCCGTAGTTGCTGCGGTAGGTGCTGGCCGAGGCGCCGATCCAGCCCTGGTCGAAGAACAGCGTGCCGCCGATCGCGCCGCCATGGGCCTCGTTGGCCGAGTTGCAGATCTTGCGCGCGCGCCAGGGCGAGCCGGGCTTCTCGCAGTTCAGGTCGATCGGCACCGAGACGTCGCTCGAGTCGCGCTTGAAGGCATCGGCATGCAGCGCGAAGCGGCCGTTGCCGCCCTCGAGCATCACGGCGCCGTTCTTCTCGCGGTTGCCGGTGGCGTAGCCGAGGTCGGCACGGCCGCCGAAGCCCTCGATCGGCTCGCTCGGGATGCGGTTGTCGATCAGGTTGACCACGCCGCCGACCGCGCTGCCGCCGTACTGCAGCGCCGACGGGCCGCGCAGCACCTCGACGCGCTCGGTGACCAGCGCGTCGACCGGCACCGCGTGGTCGTAGCTCAGCGCCGAGGCGTCGGGCGCGCCGCCGCCGTTCTGCAGGATGCGGATGCGGTCGCCGTCCTGACCGCGGATGATCGGGCGGCTGGCATTGGGACCGAAGTAGGTGCTGCTGACGCCGGGGATGTTGTCGAGCGTCTGGCCCAGCGTGGACTGCGAGCGCAGCAGCAGTTCATTGCCCGAGAGCGTGGTGGTGGGCGCGATCAGGTCGCTGGCGCCCAGCGGATTGCCGGTGACGGTGATCTCGCGCAGGCTGGTGGTGGGTTGCGGGTTCGGCGAGGGATCGGCGGGTGCGGTCTGGGCCAGGGCCGCGGCTGAGGCGAGCGAGAGGACGGCAGCGCCGATGGCGTTGCGACGGAATTGGGGGGTCATGAATGAAAACTCGTTGAATCGATGAACGACCGCCGGCCACCCGTGCGCGACGGGTGGCGGCGAATCGGAAACGGGGGATTCAGCGAGCCGGAGGCGGGCCGCGCGCGTCGAACAGCGCGACCCAGCGCGCCAGCGCCTCGCCCTGCAGCCAGGCGAAGGTGGCCGCGGGCAGCAGCACCGGCAGCACCACCAGCGGCACGCCCGGCGCGCTGGCGCCGTGCGCGAGCTGGTCGTAGAGCCGGCACTCGGCATCGGTGTGCAGCCCGAACAGGCTGGCGATGCCATGCGGATGCACATGGGCCTGCGCGGCCGGTGCCTGGACCGCGGCCGCCGGCGCGGGCAGGCCGGGCACGTGCAGCGTGCGGTGCATCAGCCCGAGCGTGCCGGACAGCCACAGCGCCACCGCCAGCACGACGAGCATCGCGCGGGCGGAAACGGGGACGGGACGGCGAAGCGTGTGCACGAGGGAAAAGCTGGCAGGAATCGGGCCAGGGCGGCCCGGAGCGGCAGGGTCAGTCCTTCTTCACTTCTTCACGCGCGCGGCGAAGGTCTTCTGGAACTTCTCGACCTTCGGCCCCACGACGAAGGCGCAGTAGCCCTGGTTCGGGTGGTTCAGGAAGTAATCCTGGTGGTAGGCCTCGGCGGTCGAGTAGTTGTCGAGCGGCTTGACCTCGGTCACCACCGGCGAGGCGTAGGTCTTGCCGGCCTCGATCTCGCGGATGACCTCCTCGGCCACCTGCTTCTGCGCCTCGGTCGTGTAGTAGATGCCGCTGCGGTACTGGGTGCCGACGTCGTTGCCCTGGCGGTTGAGCGTCGTGGGGTCGTGCACCACGAAGAAGATCTCGAGGATCTCGCGCAGGCCGATCTGCGCCGGGTCGAAGCTCAGTTTCACGACCTCGTTGTGGCCGGTGCGGCCGGTGCAGACCTGCTCGTAGCTGGGGTTGACCGTCTGGCCGTTCGCATAGCCCGACTCCACGTCGACCACCCCTTGCACGCGGTCGAACACCGCCTCGGTGCACCAGAAGCAGCCGCCGCCGAGCACGATGGTTTCGGTGGTGGAAGGCGAAGAGGACATGGGAAGGCTCCTGAGGAACTGACAAGCGAACCCGATATTGTCGCGGCTTGACGCATCCGATGCGGCTCACTACATTACTAACCCGCGAGTCATTAAACAATGCCCACTCCCCGATTCCTTGCCGACAAGATCTGCCCGGTCCGCGCCAAGCGCGAACGGCGCAAGGAGGCGCGCCCCGGCGAACTGCTGGCGGCCGCCCTCGATCTGTTCGTCGAGAAGGGCTATGCCGCCACCCGCTCGGAAGAGGTGGCGGTGCGCGCCGGCGTCTCCAAGGGCACGCTGTTCCTCTATTTCCCGAGCAAGGAAGAGCTGTTCAAGGCCGTGGTCATCGAGAACCTCGGCGGCCGTTTCACGGAGTGGAACCAGGAATTCGAGACCTTCGAGGGCACCACGGCCCAGATGCTGCGCTACTGCATGCGCGTGTGGTGGGAGCGCGTGGGCCTGACCCAGGCCTCGGGCCTCACCAAGCTGATGATGAGCGAGGGCGCCAATTTCCCCGAACTGGC
Source organism: Variovorax endophyticus (assembly GCF_025376855.1). Taxonomy (NCBI): domain Bacteria; kingdom Pseudomonadati; phylum Pseudomonadota; class Betaproteobacteria; order Burkholderiales; family Comamonadaceae; genus Variovorax; species Variovorax endophyticus. Next base: position 57,565 of record NZ_JAHUTH010000027.1, on the reverse strand, counting down.
CGCTTTCTACCGCCAGGAGGTGGTGCAGCCGGGCCATGCGTTGCTCCGGCGCATCATCCAGCGCGGCATCGACCGCGGCGAATTCCGGCCGGTCGACGTCGACCACACCATCTACTCGGTGGTCGCGCCGATGATCTTCCTGATGCTCTGGAAGCACTCGGCCAACCTCTGCGTCGACGAGGGCGGCAACTTCGACCCCCTGCGCTACATCGAGGCGCAGGCCGACGCGGTGCTCTACGGCCTCAGCACCCGGCCGCGGGCGCAGGCCGAACCCGACGAAGCCGCTGGCCCGTCGGGTGCCGCCTAAAATTGAAGGTTTGTCCTGACCCGCCCCCCAGAAGGAAAACCCATGAGCACCGCCCCCACCCTCGAGCGCTTGCGCTTCAACATGATCGAACAGCAGATCCGCCCCTGGGATGTGCTGGATATGGAAATCCTCGACCTGCTCGCGGCCATCCGCCGCGAGGACTACGTGCCCGAGGCGCACCGCGCGCTGTCCTTCTTCGACATGGAGCTGCCGCTGCTCGACGGCTCGGTGCCCGGCGAATTCATGCTGTCGCCCAAGGTCGAGGCCCGCACGCTGCAGGACCTGCACGTGCAGAAGCACGAATCGGTGCTCGAGATCGGCACCGGCTCCGGCTTCATGGCCGCCCTGCTCGGCGCCCGCGCCGCCAAGGTGCTGTCGCTCGAAATCAACCCCGAGCTGGCCGCCCGCGCCGCCGAGACGCTGCGCCAGAACGGCGTGACCAACGTCGAGGTGCGCCATGCCGACGGCGCCGTGCCGCTGCCCAGCGGCCCGAGCTTCGACGTGATCGTGCTCAGCGGCTCGGTCGCGCGCATTCCGCAGAACCTGCTCGGCTCGCTCAAGGTCGGCGGCCGCCTGGCGGCGATCGTCGGCGACGAGCCCATGATGCGCGCCCACTTCGTGACCCGCACCAGCGAGAGCAAGTGGGACACGATCCAGCCCTGGGACACGGTGGCGCCGCGCCTCCTGAACTTCCCCGAGCCGTCGCGCTTCGCGTTCTGATCCGGGTCCACCGCATGATCGATCAAGTCCGCCCCGCCGACCTCGCCGCCTGGTTTGCACAGGACGCCGACGCACCCGCCGTGCTGCTCGACGTCCGCGAGCCCTGGGAGCTGCAGACCGCGAGCGTCGCCCCGGCGGGCTTCACGCTGCTGGCGATCCCGATGAACGAGATCCCCGCGCGCCTGTCCGAGCTCGACGAGAACCAGCGCATCGCCTGCCTGTGCCACCACGGCGCCCGCAGCCAGCGCGTGGCCGCCTTCCTGCACCAGAACGGCTTTGCGCAACTGGCCAACGTGGCCGGCGGCATCGACGCCTGGTCCGCGCAGCACGACCCCGCCGTGCCGCGCTACTGATTCTTCTCCCCCAAGGACTTTCAATGCCTCCCAGGCCCCGGCTCCTGCCTCTTTCCGCAGCCATCGCAAGCCTTCTTGCCACGCTGCTCGCATCGCCGGCCCAGGGCCAGACACTGAACGAACTCTATGAATCGGCGCGTGGCTTCGATGCCACCTACCAGGGCGCGCGCGCCCAGTACGACGCCACCGTGGCGCGGGCCGCGCAGGCCAGGGCCGGCATCCTGCCGGCCGTCGGGCTCAGCGCGGGCGTGAACCGCAACAACCTCGACATCGACGTCATCACGGGCAACCAGCAGGGCAGTTCCTCGCGCGACTTCACGCAGCAGAACATCGGCATCAACGCCACCCAGCCGCTGTACCGGCCCGCCAACTGGGCCACCTGGGAACAGGGCAAGCGCCAGGCCGAGATCGCGCAGTCGGTGTTCACCATCGCCGAACAGGACCTGATCGTGCGCGTGAGCCAGGCCTACTTCGACGTGCTCGCGAGCCAGGACAGCCTGGCGCTGGTGCGCGCGCAGAAGGCGGCCGTGTCCGAGCAGCTCGCCTCGGCCAAGCGCAACTTCGAGGTCGGCACCTCCACCATCACCGACTCGCGCGAGGCCCAGGCCCGCTACGACCTCGTGGTGGCGCAGGAGATCGCGGCCGAGAACGACCTGCGCGTGAAGAAGATCGTGCTCGACCAGCTGGTGGGCCGCCCCGGCAGCGTGCCGGTGCCGCTCGCGGTGCCGGTGGTGCTGCCGACCGCGCAGCCGGCCGACATCGAGGCCTGGGTGGCGCAGGCCGACGCCGGCCATCCGGCGATCCGCCAGGCGCAGCTCGGCGTCGACGTGGCGGGCCTCGAGATCGAGAAGGCGCGCGCCGGCCACAAGCCCACGCTGGACGCCAACCTCGGCTACAACGTCACGCGCAACCCCAACGGCACCAGCACCAGCAGCGTGGGCACGCGCATCAACGCCGCCACCGTGGGCGTGACCTTCAACCTGCCGCTGTTCGCGGGCTTCGCGACCGAGAACCGCATCAAGGAAACGCTGGCCCTCGAGGACCAGTCGCGCAGCGTGCTCGACGGCACGCGCCGCAACGTTGCGCAGGCCACGCGCGCGGCCTACCTCGGGCTGGTCTCGGGCGCGGGCCAGGTCAAGGCGCTCGAGGCCGCCGAGGCCTCGAGCCAGAGCGCGCTCGACGCCAACCGCCTGGGTTACCAGGTGGGCGTGCGCATCAACATCGACGTGCTCAATTCGCAGAGCCAGCTCTACCAGACCAAGCGCGACCTCGCGCAGGCGCGCTACAACGTGCTGCTGGGCAACCTGAAGCTGCGCCAGGCCAACGGCACGCTGAGCGTGGCCGACATGGACGCCATCAACGCCACGCTGGCGAAGAACGGCAGCGTGCCCGCGGTGCCGGCCCCATCGACCGCGCCGGCCGATCCGAACGCCGTGGCCGTGCCGCCCGCGCGGCCCAGCGTGCCGGTGGTGCCGCCGGTGCCGGTGGCGCCGTTCAATCCGCCGCCGCCCGCGATCCCCGTGGCACCGCCTCCGCCGCCGGTGCTGAACCCGGGGCGCTGAACCCCTAATCGAGCGTCGGTTCCGCGCGCTCGCGCGGACCTTCCGGCGCGGGCTGCGCGGCCTGGACCGGCGGCTTCGCGGGCTCGTCGGCCAGCGCGGGCTCCACCGCTTCCTCGGGCTCGGCCGCCATCGCGATCGCGAGCACCGCAGCCGCCGTGCGCTCGGCCGCGCCGCGATTGGAGGACGAGAAAGCCTGCGCGGCCTGCGACATCGCCTCGCGGCGCTCGCGGTTCTCGACCAGCTTGAGCGCGCTGGTCACGGCCTGCTCCATGGTCTCCACGCGCAGCGAGGCACCGGCCGCGAGCGAGAGCTGCGCGGCTTCCGCGAAATTGAAGGTCGACGGCCCCATCACGACCGGGCAGCCGCAGGCCGCGGGCTCGATCAGGTTCTGGCCGCCCAGGGGCTCGAAGCTGCCGCCGAGCAGCGCGACGTCGGCCAGGCCGTAGTACAGCGCCATCTCGCCGAGCGAGTCGCCGAGCCAGATCTCGGACTCGGACGGCTGGCCCGCGGCGCTGCGGCGCGCCACGGCGAAGCCCTCGGCCTCGATCAGCGCGGCCACCTCGTCGAAACGCTGCGGATGGCGCGGCACGATCATCCACTGCACGTCGTGCACCCGCTTCGAGATCGAGCGGACCGCGCCCTGCTCGGGCGGCACCGGCGCGGTGGCGCCGAAGCGGCGCAGCACCTCGAGCAGCAGGCGTTCCTCGCCGTCGCGCGAACTCGCCAGCACCACGATCGGCTTGGGCAGCGTGCCGCGCAGCCGGGCGGCTGCATGGAGCTGGCGCACGTCGGGCGTGGCGTCGAACTTGAGGTTGCCGTAGATGCCCGAGACCTTGGCGCCCAGCGACACCAGCCGGTGCGCGTCGGCCTCGGTCTGGGCCCAGACCGCGCTGAGCGCCGAATAGGCCGGCCGTGCCAGCCAACCCAGTCGCTCGGCCGAAGCCAGCGATTTCTCGTTGAGCCGGGCGTTGGCCAGCACCAGCGGGATGCGGCGCTCGGCGCAGGCCGCGGCCATCTCGGGCCAGACCTCGGTTTCCATCAGCACGCCGATGCGCGGCTGGAAGCGGTCGAGGAAGCGCGCCACGGCGCCCGGCGTGTCCCAGGGCTGCCAGACCTGCGTGTCGCCCTCGCGCAGCAGCTTGGCGCCCTCCTCGCGGCCGGTGGCGGTGCCGTGCGTGAGCAGGATCGGGATCTCGGGGAACTGGCGCCGCAGCTCCTCGATGAGGATGGCGGCGGCGCGCGTCTCGCCGAGCGAGACCGCGTGCACCCAGCACTGGGCGTGGCCGGTGGTGGCGGTGTCGTAGTGGCCGAAGCGCTCCTCGACCGCCACCGCGTAGCCGGGCTCGGCCGCCGCGCGGCGCCGCAGCTTGCGGCGCACCAGGGGCTGGGCCAGGGTGGTGAAGGCGCCGTACAGGCGCAGCAGCAGCGAACGCACGGCCAAGGTCTAGTGCGCCGCTTCGGCGAGCGTGGCGTCGGGCTTCACGGTCTTGAGCAGCGCCAGCATGCGGGCCTCGATGCGCTCGAGCGCCGCCTGGGTCTGGCCCTCGAAGCGCAACACCAGCACCGGCGTGGTGTTGGAGGCGCGGATCAGGCCGAAGCCGTCGGGCCAGTCCACGCGCAGGCCGTCGATGGTCGAGACCTTGGCCGTGGCCTCGAAGCTCGCCTCCTTCAGCAGCCGCTCGACCACCGCGTGCGGCTCGCCCTCGGCGCACTTCACGTTGAGCTCGGGCGTCGAGAAGCTCGTGGGCAGCGCGTTGAGCACGTCGCTGGCGTTCGGGCTCCTGCTCAGGATCTCGAGCATGCGGCAGCCCGCATAGGTGCCGTCGTCGAAGCCGAACCAGCGCTCCTTGAAGAAGATGTGGCCGCTCATCTCGCCGCCCAGCGGCGAATCGAGTTCCTTCATCTTCGCCTTGATCAGCGAGTGGCCGGTCTTGAAGATCAGCGGCTGGCCGCCCGCGGCCTCGATGGCCGGGCCCAGGCGCTGCGAGCACTTCACGTCGTAGACGATGGTGCCGCCCGGCACGCGCGACAGCACGTCCTGCGCGAACAGCTGCATCTGGCGGTCGGGGAAGATGTTCTGGCCATCCTTGGTGACGATGCCCAGGCGGTCGCCGTCGCCGTCGAAGGCCAGGCCCAGTTCGGCGTCGCCCCGCTCCAGCGCGGCGATCAGGTCCTTGAGGTTCTCGGGCTTGCTGGGATCGGGGTGGTGGTTCGGGAAGTCGCCGTCGACCTCGCTGAACAGCTCCGTCACCTCGCAGCCCAGGGCGCGGAAGATCGCCGGGGCCGAGGCGCCGGCGATGCCGTTGCCCGAATCGACCACGATCTTCATCGGCCGGGCGAGCCGCACGTCGCCCACGATGCGCTGCGTGTAGGCCTCGGTCACGTCGACCTGGCGCACCGAACCGCCCGCGGCGAGCGTCGCGCTGCCGTCCTCCATGGTGCGGCGCAGCGCCTGGATCTCGTCGCCGTAGATCGCGCGGCCGGCCAGCACCATCTTGAAGCCGTTGTAGTCCTTGGGGTTGTGGCTGCCCGTGACCTGGATGCCGCTGGTGGCGAGCGTGTGGGCCGCGAAGTAGAGCATGGGCGTGGTGACCGCGCCCACGTCGATCACTTCGACGCCGGTGGCCACCAGGCCGCGGATCAGCGCTTCGGACAGCGAAGGCCCCGACAGGCGCCCGTCGCGCCCCACGGCCACCGACTTCTCGCCGGCGGCCCGCGCCGCGCTGCCGAAGGCCCGGCCCAGGGCTTCCGCCACCTCGGGGTTCAACGTGGAGGGCACCACGCCGCGAATGTCGTAGGCCTTGAAGATCGACGCGCTGAGCTGCATGAAAAAGGATTCCCTGTGATTCGTGGACCGGGGGATTGTAGGCACCCGCCATGGGGCGCACATGTCCGAAAACGGCCAGTCGAAACGCCTCGAAACCTTAATATTTGGCCCATGACGAACGCCAATGCCTCCCCCGAAGAGCTCGAGAGCGATGCCTGCTACCTGGCGCTGAAGACGCACGACGCGCGCTTCGACGGCTCGTTCTTCACCGCCGTGACCTCCACCGGCATCTACTGCCGGCCGGTCTGCCGCGTGAAGCTGCCGCGGCGCGAGAACTGCCGCTTCTTCCGCCACGCGGCGCAGGCCGAGGCCGAAGGCTTCCGCCCCTGCCTGCGCTGCCGGCCCGAACTGGCGCCGCGCCCCATGGGCACGGCCAACTGGTCGACCGAGGACGCCTCGCGCATCCTCGCGCAGCAGGCGGCGCGGCTGATCGACGAGCCCGACGCCTGGACCGACGAGGGCCCGGGCGCCGCGCAGATCGCGGCCCGGCTCGGCGTCAGCGACCGCCACCTGCGCCGCATCTTCGAGGCCCAGTTCGGCGTCTCGCCGCTGCAGTACCTGCAGACGCGCCGCCTGCTCGCGGCCAAGCAGCTGATCGCCGACACCCGCCTGCCGATGACGCAGGTGGCGCTGGCCAGCGGCTTCGCGAGCGTGCGCCGCTTCAACGCGGCCTTCGTCGAGCACTACGGGCTCAATCCGAGCGCCTTGCGGCGCGCCGGCGGCACCGAGGGCGGCGACGGCCGCGCGATCGAGGTGCGGCTGGGCTTTCGCCCGCCCTACGACCCGAACGCGATGCTGGGCTTCTTCGCGCGCCGCGCGCTGCGCGGGGTCGAGCGCGTGACGGCCGAGGACGGCAAGGTGCCGGTGGCGGGCAAGAACACCCAGGCCCCGGCCTTCACGCGGCTGGCGCGCACGCTGCGCGTGCAGCACGGCGCGCAGGTGCATGCGGGCTGGCTGCAGCTGCGCTTCGACATGGCGCGCGAACAGATGCTGCTGTCGGTCAGCGATTCGCTGGCGCCGGTGCTGCCGGTGGTGATCAGCCGCGCCCGCGCCATGCTCGACATCGACGCCGACCCGATGGCCATCAACGCCGCGCTGCACGACGCCTTTTCGCACGGCGACGGGCTGCGCGTGCCGGGCACGGTCGACGGCTTCGAGCTCGCGGTGCGCGCGGTGCTGGGCCAGCAGATCACGGTGGCCGCGGCACGCACCCTGGGTTCGCGGCTGGTCGAGGCCTTCGGCGAACCGATCGCCACGCCCGTCGACGGGCTCGACCGCCTGTTCCCCACGCCCGCCGCCATCGCGGCCGCCAGCGGCGATGCGCTGGGCCAGCTCGGCATCGTGCGCCAGCGCCAGGCCGCGCTGCATGCGCTGGCGCGCGCCGTGGCAGAAGGCCGGCTGCCGCTGCATGCGGGCGCCGACGTGCCCTCGACCATCGCCGCGCTGCAGGAGCTGCCGGGCATCGGCGCCTGGACCGCGCAGTACATCGCGATGCGCGCGCTGCGCTGGCCCGATGCCTTTCCGGCCGGCGACGTCGCGCTGCAGAAGGCGCTGGGCGTGAGCACCGCGCGCGCCGCGAGCGAGGCCTCGCAGGCCTGGCGTCCGTGGCGCAGCTATGCCGTGCTGCGCGCCTGGCACGCACCCGTCCCCTCCACGCCGTCCGCCGAGCCAGCCGCCGCGGACATCCCCTCCACTCCCACGGCAGGCCTCACCGCCTGAGAAGCCATGAAGTTCAAGAAGACCGTCATCTACACCTCGCACTACGACAGCCCGCTCGGCGGCATCACCATGGCCGCCACCGACGCCGGCCTGGCCGGTGTCTGGTTCGACCAGCAGCGCCACTGGCCCGACACCACGGGCTGGCAGACGCGCGACGACCACCCGGTGTTCGTCGAAACCGCCGCGCAGCTGCGCGACTATTTCGCGGGCAAGCGCGACCGCTTCGAACTGCCGCTCGACCTGTCGCACGGCACGGCGTTCCAGCAGAGCGTGTGGCAGGCACTGCTCGCGATCCCCGCGGGCGCCACCACCAGCTACGGCGCGCTGAGCGCGAACGTCGGCAACCCGGCCGCGGTGCGCGCGGTGGGCGCGGCCGTGGGCCGCAACCCGATCAGCGTGATCGTGCCCTGCCACCGCGTGCTCGGCGCCGACGGCTCGCTGACCGGCTATGCCGGCGGGCTCGAGCGCAAGAGCGCGCTGCTCGAGCTCGAAGGCGTGCGTTAGGCTCGCGGGTCGGGAACGCCTGGCCCACGGCCAGGCGCAAGAGAAAACACAACGACAACACCGCATGACCACCTCCACCACCACCGCTGCCGGCGCGCCCAAGCCCAAGGGCTGGCTCGTCGACCTCGTGCTGCTCGGCGCGCTCTGGGGCGCTTCCTTCCTGTTCATGCGCATCGGCGCCGCCGAGTTCGGCGCGCTGCCGACCGCGGCGGTGCGCGTGAGCATCGCCGCGCTGTTCCTGCTGCCGATCGCGCTGCTGCGCGGCCAGGGTCCCGCGCTCGCGCGCCACTGGAAGCCCAGCTTCTCGGTCGGCGTCTTCAACTCGGGCCTGCCCTTCGCGCTGTTCAGCTTCGCGGTGCTCAGCATCAACAGCAGCCTCGCGGCCGTGCTCAACGCGGCCACGCCGATGTTCGGCGCGCTGGTGGCCTGGGCCTGGTTCCGCGAGCGGCCCGACGGCTCGCGGCTGGTCGGCCTCGTGATCGGCTTCATCGGCGTCGCCATGCTCGCCAGCGGCGGTGCCGGCCTGCACACCGGCGCCAGCAATCTCGCGGCGCTGTGGGCCATGCTGGCCTGTCTCGCGGCCTGCCTGTGCTACGGCATCTCGGCCAGCGCCACGCGGCGCTTCCTCACCGGCGTGCCGCCGCTGGCCACCGCCACCGGCAGCCAGATCGGCGCCTCGCTGTTCCTCGCCGTGCCCGCGATCTGGCTCTGGCCCGCGCAGATGCCCGGCGCGCGCGCCTGGCTCGCGCTGCTCGCGCTCGGCATCGCCTGCACCGGCGTGGCCTACATCCTGTTCTTCCGGCTGATCGAACGCGCCGGCCCGGCGCGCGCGCTGACCGTGACCTTCCTGGTGCCGGTGTTCGCGGCCTTCTACGGCGCGGTGTTCCTCGGCGAGACCATCACGCAATGGATGCTGACCTGCGCCGTGGTGATCGTCTGCGGCGTGGCGCTGTCGACCGGCCTCGTCAAGCTCGGGCCGCGCGCCGCCAAGGCCTGATCCGCGATCAGATCGCGCCGGCCACCACGTTGACCGACAGCGCGAGCACCAGCATGTTGAAGGCGAAGGCCAGCACGCTGTGGATCAGCGTGATGCGCCGCATCTCGCGCGAGGTGGCCTGCACGTCCGACACCTGCGAGGTCATGCCGATCACGTAGGCGTAGTAGAGGAAGTCGAAGTAGTCGGGGTCTTCCTTGCCCGGGAAGTCCAGCCCGCCCGCATCGGGCCCGCGGTGCTTCTCGTCGTGGTAGTAGCGGTGCGCGTAGTGGAAGGCGTAGATGGAATGCATCATCAGCCACGAGCCCGCGAGCGCCACCAGCCCGAGTCCGATGTGGACCGCGCGCTCGATGCCGCTCAGCTGCTTCACCTGCTGCAGCAGCATCGCGATCGCCACCACGCTCGCGCCCACCACCACCAGCATCGACACCAGGATCATCAGGTTCGGCTGGTCGAGCGACTGCGCGCGTTCGCGCGTGCGCTGGGCATCGAAGGTGTCGGCCAGCCACCAGGTCAGCACCTGGTAGACCAGCACGGCCGCGCACCAGCCGGCCAGCCCGCGCGCCATCAGGCCCAGCGGCCAGGGGATCGCCGCGACGGCGACGCCGACAATGCCGCCATACAGCAGGCGCTGCGGACCGGTGGTGGTGGACAGGGGATGGAGCGTGGACATGGGGCGCAGCTTAGCGCCGTGGCCACGGCGCTGCGCGGTGCGGCGCGAGCGATGGGACTTTTTGTCCCAGCGCACGCCGCCGCGCGCGGGCGCTGGTATGGTCACGACGTCCCCGGGGCACCGCGCCGGGCCCGACGACGTTTTCCCACGAAGCAACGACGTGCGGCCGATGCAGCCGCGCCCTTCCGCCATGAGACACGTGCGACTTCCTTCGCGACCCCTGCACCACGGGCTGCGCGCCACGCTGGCGGCACTGGCCGTCGCGACCTTCGGCCTGCTCGGCCTCCAGTCCGCGCGCGCGGCCGAACCGGCCGGCGTTCCCGACACCATCGAGCAGCGCGTGGCCGCCTGCATCGCCTGCCATGGCCGCCAGGGCTCGACCGGCAACGCGGCCTTCTTCCCGCGGCTGGCCGGCAAGCCCGCGGGCTACCTGTTCAACCAGCTGCGCAGCTTCCGCGACGGCCGGCGCTCCAACACCGACATGAACTACATGGTGCGCCACATGTCCGACGCCTACCTGCAGGAGATCGCGGACTACTTCGCCGGCCTCGACCTGCCCTATGCCGCGGTCTCGCCGACCAGCGACGCGGCTCCCGCGCAGCTCGCGCGCGGCCGCCAGCTCGCGCTCGAGGGCGACGCCGCGCGCAGGATCCCGGCCTGCGTGCACTGCCACGGCGCCGCGCTCACGGGCGTGCAGCCCGCCATCCCGGGCCTGCTGGGACTGCCGCGTCTCTACGTCTCCTCGCAACTCGGCGCCTGGCTCACCAACGAGCGCCATGCGCTCGCGCCCGACTGCATGGCCGAGATCGGAGGCCGCATGACCACCGCCGACATCAACGCCGTCGCGAGCTGGCTCGCGGTGCAGCCGATGCCCGCCAACCCCAAGCCGGTGTCCGCGCCGGCCGCGCCGCTGCCGATGGCCTGCGGCGGCATGCAGTGAGGCCGCGACGATGACCGCGCTCAAACGCCTCTGCTGGACCCTGCTCGTGCTCGTGCTGCTGCTGGCCGCCGTGGCCGGCGGCGTGGTCGCGCTCAACCTGCGCGGCGAGGCCGCCATCCCCGAGCAGGCCGAGGCCTTCGAGGCCACGCCGCAGCGCATCGAGCGCGGCCGCTACCTCGCGCTGGCCGGCAACTGCGCGGGCTGCCACACCACGCGCGGCGGCCAGGCCTACGCGGGCGGCCTGCCGATCGAGACGCCCTTCGGCACCATCCACTCGACCAACCTCACGCCCGATGCGCAGCACGGCATCGGCGGCTGGAGCAGCGCGCATTTCTGGCGCGCGATGCACAACGGCCGCTCGAAGGACGGCCGGCTGCTCTATCCCGCCTTCCCCTATCCGAGCTTCACGCGCGTCACGCGCGAGGACTCCGACGCCATCTACGCCTACCTGCGCAGCCTGCCCGCGGCCGACACGCCGAACCGGCCGCACCGGCTGCGCTTCCCCTACGACACGCAGGCCGCGCTCGGCGTCTGGCGCGCCCTCTTCTTCACGCCGCAGACCTTCGTCGCCGACGCGGGCAAGCCGGCCGAGTGGAACCGCGGCGCCTACCTGGTCGACGGCCTGGGCCACTGCATCGCCTGCCACGGCAGCCGCAATGCCTTCGGCGCCACCGAGACGCAGCGCGGCCTCTCGGGCGGCCTGATCGCGGTGCAGAACTGGTATGCGCCCTCGCTGGCCGATCCGCGCGAGGCCGGCGTGTCCGGCTGGCCCGCCACCGAGGTGGTGGCGCTGCTGAAGAACGGCAGCGCGCCGCGCGGTTCGGTGATGGGCCCGATGGCCGACGTGGTGTTCGAGAGCACGCAGCACCTGTCCGAGGCCGACCTCTCGGCGATGGCCGCCTACCTCAAGGACCTGCCGGCCGTCGCGCAGGAGGCCGGCGACGCCAAGCCCGCGCGCCCCGCCACCTACCGGCGCGATGCCGGCGAGATGGCGCGCGGCAACCGCATCTACGACCAGCGCTGCGCCTACTGCCATGGCGACCAGGGCCAGGGCGCGCCGGGCGCCTACCCGCCGCTCGCGGGCAGCCGCGCCGTCAACATGGCGCGGCCCGTCAACCTGATCCAGGTCGTGAGCCATGGCGGCTTCCTGCCGACCACCGCGGGCAATCCGCGCCCCTACGGCATGCCGCCCTTCGGCGAGACGCTCGACGGCACCGACCTCGCGGCCGTGCTGACCTACATCCGCGGCTCGTGGGGCAACGACAGCGCGCCGGTCACGCAGCTCGACATCGCGCGGCGCTGAGGCGCGAACCGCGCCGCGCCCTAGGCCGGCGCGCGGCACATTACCGTCGGCTGAAGGCGAACGCGGGCATGGCGAATCTCCTACAGGCGCTGGCGGCTTCGACGCATACGCGCTATGGGCCGCACCTAATAACTTGGAGGTCAACAACAGGGAGCAGCGCCCCGGACACCGAGCGACACCGCAGGCCGGCACCGGCCTTCGCGGTACGGCGATCGAAGGTCCGAGGGTTCCATTTTTTGCCTCTTCTTCGAAGGACCTTCTTCATGCCCTTGCCCCGCTCGCGCGCCCGCGGCCACGCCACCCTCGTCGCCGCCCTGGCCGGTGGCGGCCTGCTCGCAGCCGCCACGCCCGCCCTCGCCGACCCGTCGCCGGCGCTCGACCGCTTCAGCCTTTCCGTCGGTGCCTATGGCGCCGACCCCAAGTTCGACGCCTCGGTGGGCACGCCCTACGGCGCGCTGCGCACCGGCGACATCAAGCCCGGCCGCGTGACCATGCCGCGCATCACGGCCGACGTGCTGCTCGGCGACACGCAGGGCCTCTCGTTCGACTACTTCCGCTACAAGCGCGACTACTTCGGCGGCCTCTCGGGCGGCACCTCGCTCGGCGGCCTCGGCACCATCGCGGCCTTCGGCAATGCCAACGTCGACACGCAGGTCGACTTCGCCAAGCTCTCGTACAAGTGGTGGATCGGCTCGGGCAACACGGTGCTGGGCCTCGGTGCCGGCGCGGCCTACTACCGCATCAAGCTCGGCGTGAGCGCGCTCGCGGGCGTCAATGGCCAGTTCGGCACGCTCAGCGAAAGCTCGAGCCGCGATGCGATCGCGCCGCTGCTCGAGATCGGCGTGCGCCACGCGATCACGCCCGACCTGCGGCTGTTCGCCGACGCCTCGGGCGTGTGGAAGAACGGCGGCAGCTCGCACGGCAACATCTACAACGCCGCGGCCGGCGTGGAGTGGTTCCCGGTCAAGAACGTGGGCCTGGTGCTGGCCTACAACGTGACCAACATCGACATCACGCGCGACAGCGGCTTCGCCGACGCGCGGCTGAAGATCCGCCTGCAGGGCCCGACGGCCTCGCTCAAGGCGCGCTTCTGATCGGAGGCCCACCGGCGGCGGCGCACCGCCGCCGGTCGGCCGCCCCTATTCGCCCGGCTCGCGCGTCAGCGCCGCGAGCAGGATGGTGCGCACGTCCTTCTTGAGCACCTTCCCCACCTTCGATCGCGGCAGGTCGGCCCACACCTCCACCTGCTTGGGTGCCTTCACGCTGCCGATGCGCGCCTTGACGAAGGCCTTGATCGCCTCGGCGTCGATGCTGCGGCCCGCCTGCGGCTGCAGCACCGCCACCACGCGCTCGCCCCACTTCTCGTCGGGCAGGCCGATCACCGCGCTGTCCTGCACGTCGGGGTGCTGCATCAGCGCCTGCTCGACCTCGGCCGAATAGACGTTGAAGCCGCCCGAGATGATCATGTCCTTGGCGCGGTCGACGATGTAGAGGAAGCCGTCGTCGTCGAGCCGGCCGATGTCGCCCGTGTGGTGCCAGCCGAAGCGCGAGGCCTCCTGCGTGGCCTTCGGGTCCTTGTAGTAGCCCTGCATCACGAGCGAGCCGCGCACCACGATCTCGCCGCTCTCGCCCACGGGCAGCAGCTCGCCTTCGGCGTTCATCACGCCCACCTGCACCAGCGGCCCGGGCCGTCCCGCCGAGGCGAGGCGGTGCTTCGCCACCGAGCCGTCGGCATTGAAGTGCTCGCGCGGCGACATCATCGAGATCATCATCGGCGCCTCGGTCTGGCCGAAGAGCTGGGCCATCACCGGGCCGATCTTCGTGAGCGCCTCCTCGAGCCGCGCGGCCGACATCGGCGCGGCGCCATACCAGAAGCACTGCAGCGAATCGCGCTTCGTCGCCGCGAGTTCCGGATGCTGCAGCAGCATGTAGATCAGCGTCGGCGGCAGGAAGGCGTGGGTGATGCGGTGGCGCTCGATCAGCGCGAGGAACTCGCCGAGGTCGGGCTTGGGCATGATGACCACGCGCCCGCCTAGCGCCATCACCGGCAGGCACAGCACGCCGGCCGCGTGCGTGAGCGGCGCGAGCGCGAGGTAGGCCGGCCGGCCCTCGAAGGGATAGCCCATCAGCGTGAGCGCCGACATCGCCTCGAGGTTGCGCCCCGTGAGCATCACGCCCTTGGGCTGGCCCGTGGTGCCGCCGGTGCCCGCGATCATCGCCACGTCGTCGATCGGCGCGATGTCGAGCGGCGCGTCGTCCAGGCCCTCGAGCCAGTCGTCCATCGACGGCGCGAAGGGCTGGCGCGCATCGAGGCAGACCAGCGCGCGCAGCTTGGGCAGCTGCGAACGCATCTGCTCGACCATGGGCGCGTAGTTGCCGTGGAACACCAGGCAGGCGCAGTCGAAGGCATCGAGCACGAAGGCGTTCTCGCTCGCTTCGTTGCGCGGGTTGATCGGGCACCACACGCCGCCCGCGCGCGAGATGCCGAACACCGTGGCGAAGGCCATCGCATCGTTGCTCGAGAGCACGGCCACCTTGTCGCCCGGCTGCAGGCCCGCGCGCTGCAGGCCGCGCGCCACGCGCCAGCTGATGCGCTGCACCTGGGCATAGCCGAGGTCGGTCTCGCCCAGGGTCAGGCAGGGCGCGTCGGCGCCCAGCTGGGCGCCCTTGTCGAGGTAGTCGACGAGACGCATCGGGGTCAGCCCATGCGCGTGAGCACGGGTTCCTGCACCAGGCCGAAGCCGCGCAGCGCGCCCAGCAGTTCGCGGTGGCCGAAGGCCTGGCAGCCCGAGGCGAAGCCCGCGCGGCGCGGCGGCTGCTGCAGCAGCGAGGCGGCCGCATAGGCCTGCAGCAGGCCGGTCTGCTTGTAGTTGCAGTTGCCGAAGATCACGCAGTGCACGCGGCCCAGCGGACCGGAGGCATGCACCGAGTCGACCGACTTGTTGATGCGCGGGTTCTCGCGCGGCGGCATGGTGTTCATCACGCTCGAGGCGGTCTTGGCCAGCGCCTCGTAGCGGTCCTGCTCGTTCATGCCCTCGGTCGCCTTGAGCGCGGCCGCCACGATCTGCGGCACGCCCATCATCAGCGGCTTGTTGAAGACGCCGCCGAGCACCTTGACGTTGGCCACGCGCGGATCGCGCTTGAACCACACGGGGTGCGAGGTGCCGCCCCAGGGCAGCGCGAGCGCGGCCTCGTGCTGGCCCGGGATCGACAGGTGGTAGAGGCCGGCATCGGGCTGCCACTCGACGTACTCGTTCTGCTCGAGGTAGTAGGCCTTCGAGGTGGCGGCGTTGACCAGGATGGTCTGCGTCGACGCGATGGTCGGGCTGCCGCCCCAGAACACGGCGATGTCGAGCGTGTCGAGCCCGGGGGTCTCGAGGCACAGCTGCGCCGCGATCTCGCCCGTGGTGTACATGTGGGCCAGGCCCGGCGACAACAGCAGCCCCGCGGCGGCGAACTTGGCGCCCCATTGCTGGTCGAGAGTGATCAGCCAGTCCTGCTCGCCCGTGGTGTCGGTGTAGTGGCAGCCGGCGTTGAGGCAGGCCTCGACCACCTCGGGGCCGAACTTGGCGAACGGCCCCACGGTGTTGAGCACCACCGAGGCGCCGGTGAAGAGCTCGGTGAGCGCCTCCACCGAATGCGCCACCTCCACCACCTCGTAGCGCGCGGTCTCGATGCCGGGCACGTTGGACTTCATCGCGGCGTCGAGCTTCTCCTGGCTGCGACCCGCGGCGATGAACGGGATGTTGTACTCGCGCAGGTACTCGCAGACCAGGCGCCCGGTGTAGCCCGAGGCGCCGTACACGATGACCGGCTTCTTGTTCTTGCTGCTCATGTCGTCTCTCCTTTTTCTTGCCTGATGTGTGACTCGTTCTGTTCGCGCATGGCCTTCACATGCCCATGCCGCCGTCCACCGCGATGCCGGCGCCGGTGATGAACCGGGCCGCGTCGGAGCAGAGGAAGACCACCACGTCGGCCATGTCGCCGACCTCGCCGAGCCGGCCGAGCGGCGTCTGGCCGATCACGTCGCCGACGGCCGCCTCCACGCTGGGCGCGAGGCCCGCGGCGACGATGTCGTTCGCGAGCTTCATGCCCATGTCGGTGGGCACCAGCCCCGGGTAGATGCAGTTGACGCGCACGCCGTAGCCCAGCTTGCCGGACTCCATCGCGGCCACGCGGGTCGCGCGGTCGACCGCCGACTTGGTGGCCGAATAGCCCGCGATGGCGGGAAAGGCGATGGTCGCGGCGACCGAGGCGATGTTGACCACCGCGCCGCCCGCGCCCGCGGCGCCGCCCGGGCGCATCGCGCGGAACGCGTGCTTCATGCCCAGCAGGGTGCCGGCCACGTTCACGTCGAGCATGCGGCGCAGGTCCTCGGCCTGCACGTCGACCACCAGCGACGTGATCTCGATGCCCGCGTTGTTGACCACGATGTCGAGCCCGCCGAGCTCCTTCACCGTGGTCTCGACGGCCGTGGCCCAGGCCGCGTCGTCGGTGACGTCGAGCGGCACGAAGCCCGCCTTCGCCCCGCCGGACGAGAGGCGCTGGGCGGTCGCCCGCCCCACGTCGGCGAGCACGTCGCCGATCATCACCGCCGCGCCGGCCTCGGTCAGCGCCTGCGCAATGCTGGCGCCGATGCCGCGCGCGCCACCCGTCACGAGCGCCTTGCGCCCCTTCAGATCGAACTGTCCCATCGCTTGTCTCCTGTGGTCTGGTTGTGAGATGGAGCGGCCATCCTAGAAATCGTCTTGACGAGTGTCAAGATTTTCTTTGACGACCGTCCAGATTTTTTAGAATGGCGCCCGGAACAGGCTGGAACGCCGTTTCGCACGGGCGTGCCATGCGTGCTATGGTTTGCAGATCAACGGACAACGAGAGCGGCTCGCGCATCGCGCGGCGCGGTGGAAATGACGACACGACAGCAGGAACAACCGTCGACGGCCCGGGTGCCGAAGGCCAGGGTCGACAAGTTCGAGGAGCGGCGCGCCGAGCTCGGCGAGGCCGCGCTGACCACGCTCGCCACGCTCGGCTACGCGCGCACCAGCCTGCGCGAGATCGCGCAGAACACCGAGTTCTCGCACGGCGTGCTGCACTACTACTTCACCGACAAGGTCGACCTGATCGTCTGCAGCGTGAAGCAGTACAAGGCGCGCTGCGTCAAGCGCTACGACCATGCGGTCGACAGCGCCACCACCTTCGACGAACTGACGGAGGGCTTCCTGCAGAGCCTGGCCGACACGCTGCGCGACGAGGGCCACATGCACCGCCTGTGGTACGACCTGCGCTCGCAGGCGCTGTTCGAGGCCGCCTTCCGCGACGACGTGACCGAGATCGACAGGAGCCTCGAGGCGATGATCTGGCGCATCATGGCCCGCTTCGAGGAGCTCGCGGGCGTGCCCACGGGCCTGCCGCCCGCCGCGGCCTATTCGCTGTTCGACGGCCTGTTCCAGCAGGGGTTGCTGCGCCACCTGTCGGGCGAGGCCGATGCGGCCGAGCGCATGAAGGACGACGTGCGCGCGGCGATCCTGCGCCTGTTCCCGCGGCCCGCCGAGCTCCGCAAGCCGGCTGTCGCGCGCAAGCGCCGCGCCTGACTCAGGCTTTCGTTTTCCTCGCGGCCTGCACGGCCCGCGCGCCGGCCCATTCGCCCGACGCGCACAGGCCCTGCATCACCTCGGCGATCAGCGCGCAGATGGCGCGCTTGGCGTTGCCGGTCGGCAGGTGCACCGAGACGCACAGCCCCAGCGTGCGGAACATCGCGCCGGAGGCGATGCGGTGCGCCGCGAGCCGCCCTTCGCTCACCTCGCGCTGCGCGAGCCCCAGCGGCATGATGGTCGGCCCGAGCCCCGCCTCGACCGCGGCCTTGAGCGTGTAGACCGAATTGATCTCGGCCGCCACGCGCGCGGCCGGCTGGCCCGCGGCCTCGAGCACCGCGTCGACCAGCCAGCGCGTGCAGTGCCCGTGCGCATTGGCGGGCCACACCAGCGGCCGCGCGGTCGCCTGCTCGATGCTCACCTCGCCCTCGGGCAGCGCATGCGGGCTCTGCGGCGATTCGAGGAACACGAAGTCCTCCTCCACCAGCGGCGTGAAGGCCACGTCCTCGGCCGGCATGGTCGGCGAGAACACGGCCACGTCGACCCGGCCGCGCGTGAGCTGGTCGGCCATGTTGCCCGTGAGCTCCTCGTTGAGGTGCAGCACCACGTCGGGATAGCGGCGCGCGGCCGCGCGCATCAGCGGCAGCGCGATCATCGGTGACACGCTCTGCGGCAGCGCCGCCACCACCGAACCCACCACCGAGTCGGCCGCCACGTGCACCGCCGCGCGCGCATCGCTGACCTGCTTGGTGATGCCTTGCGCGTATTCGTAGAACACCTTGCCGGCCTCGGTCATCGCCACGCCGTTGCGGCTGCGCAGCAGCAGCTGGGTGTCGAGCTCGGCCTCGAGTTCGGCCATCTGCTTGCTCAGCGCCGACTGCGCCACGTAGAGCTGCTGCGCGGCGCGCGAGAGGCTGCCGCAATCGACGATGGCAACGAAATACTTGAACTGGCGCAGTTCCATCGGCGGGGGTCTCCGGCCATTCGCCACAGGGTTGCGGGAACGGCCGGCCATTCTAGGCCGCGCGTTCGCGGCCCATGGGTCGGACAAGGCCTCAGTTCACGCAGTCGAAGCTCTTCGCATCCTTCGTGTCGCCCGCGCCCTTGTAGCGCGGGTACGCGGGGTACTTGCACATCGGCCGCGCGAGCGCGGTGGCGCCCGTGGCCGCGTCGAGCTTGCGTTGCACCAGGCCCTGGGCCGACGCGGGCACGCCCTGCTCGACCCAGGTCGCCATCGCCTTCAGCAGGTCGACCTTGTCGGCGCCCGGGCCGCCCGCGCAATGGCCCACGCCCGGCGCGAGGAACAGTTCGACGGTCTGGTCGGCCTTGGGCTGCCCCAGCTTGCCGACCACCTGGTCGTAGTAGCGCGAGGTGTCGCGCGCGCTCACCGAGGTGTCGTTGGTGCCGTTCCACAGGATCAGCTTCGCACCGCGCGCATGCAGCCGCTCCAGGTCGGGATCGGCCGCGCTGAACAGGCCGCCGACCACGCCCATGCGCGCGAGCCACTGGTCGGGGTTCCAGGCCAGCGTGTCGAAGGCCGGGTCCTGCGTGACGAACGAGCGCACGAAACCGTCCGAGAACATGCCCTGGATCGAGTTGCCGCCGAGCGCCGCCTGCGGCCAGATGTAGGAGCCCCAGCCATCGGCCGTGTTCTCGAGGCCGAAGTTGTAGCCCGGGTGCGACCAGGCGCCGTCCGAGGTGGCGACCGGCGAGGTGATGGTCTTCACCGTGGCGATCTGCGCGTCCGACAGGCAGGCATCGCCGGTGTCGGCGCCGCCCGCGCAGCGCAAGGGCGCAGGGTCGTAGTTGCAGGCCGCGGGCTTCGAGACGATGCCGTCGGCCACGCCGTCGAGCGCATCGCACTGCGCGAGCACCGCGTTGGCCAGCAGCGTCTGCTTGGCCGGGTTCAGCGTGTTGGCCGGCACGCGCACCTGCTTCGAAATGCGGTTGAACTGCACGAACAGGCCCATGATGTTGCCGGCCGGGGCGCGCGCCACGATGCCGTCGAAGTCGTCCGGGAAGCGCTGCGCGAGCATCAGCGCGTCGTGGCCGCCCATCGAGCAGCCCTCGAAGTAGCTGCGCGCGGGGCCGCTGCCGAAGAAGGCCGCGATCAGTTCCTTGCCCGGCGGCAGCGCGCGGTGCTCCGACTGCTGCGTGAAGTCGAGCAGCTTCGCGGGATCGGCCGCGAAGCGCGCCGCGAAGTAGCCGGCGTCGCGCACGCCGGGATAGTCGTAGCCGCCGTTGGTGCCGATCGTGGCGTAGCGCTCGCTGAAGATCGAGGCGCTGAACTGCG
This sequence comes from Variovorax endophyticus, assembly GCF_025376855.1. Taxonomy (NCBI): domain Bacteria; kingdom Pseudomonadati; phylum Pseudomonadota; class Betaproteobacteria; order Burkholderiales; family Comamonadaceae; genus Variovorax; species Variovorax endophyticus. The sequence goes on along the minus strand of NZ_JAHUTH010000027.1, from coordinate 37,779 downwards.
GATCGGCCGCGCTGGGCAGCGTGCCGTCGAAGCCACCACCGCCGATGAAGGCCAGCTTGCCGTTCCAGCCCGAGGTCGGCAGGCGCGCCTCGAAGCGCAGGCTCGAACCCTGGAAGCTCGCCGTGAGCACGCAGTATTCGGGCTGAACGCCGGTGGCGGCAACCAGCTTCGCATCGTCGACGCGCACCGCGCCTTCGGCGACGGATCGGCCCTTGAACGCGGGGCATTTCTCGGCCAACGACTGCGCGGGCGGCGGTGCCGCCGGCGGCGCGCTCGCCGGTGGCACCAGCGGCACGAAGCCGCTGCCACTGCCCCCGCCACCGCATCCCGCCATCAACGCTGCCGCGGCCATCGCGACCCATGTGTGCTTGTGCGAACGCTTCATCGTCTTGTCTCCTGTGTTGTCGTATTCGGGGGTACTCAGACCGAGGCGTGGTCCACGACCTTGCCGGGATTGAAGATGTCGTGCGGATCGAGCGCGCGCTTGATCGCGCGCATCAGCCCCACCGCCTGCGCGCCGTGCTCCTCGACCAGGTACTGCATCTTGTGCAGCCCCACGCCGTGCTCGCCGGTGGAGGTGCCGCCATGGCGCAGCGCGCGCTGCACCAGCCGGTGGCTGAAGGCCTCGGCGGCGGCGTTCTGCGCGGCATCGTCGGGGTCGACCAGCACCAGGCAATGGAAGTTACCGTCGCCCACATGGCCGAACACCGGCGCCAGCAGCCCATGCTCGGCGATGTCGGCCTGGGTCTCGTCGATGCACTGCGCGAGCGCCGACAGCGGCACGCAGGCATCGGTCGTGAGGCTGCGGCAGCCGGCCTGGAGCTGCAGGCAGGCGAAGTAGGCGTGGTGGCGCGGCGTCCACAGCCGCGAACGCTCTTCCTGCCGCAGCGCCCACTGGAAGGCACCGCCGCCATGGCCGGCCACGATCTCGCGCACCAGCTCGGCCTGTTCGTCGATCTGCGCCTTGCTCGCGCCGAACTCGAGGAACAGCGTCGGCTGCTCGGCCAGCGTGGTGCGGCTGTGGGCATTCACGGCGCGGATCGTGAGCGCGTCCAGCATCTCGGCGCGCGCGAGCGGCACGCCGAGCTGGATCGCCTCGATCACCACGTCGACCGCCGCGCGAACCGAGGGGAAATGCACCACCGCCGCCGCATGCGCCTCGGGATGCGGATGCAGCCGCACCGTGGCCTCGGTGATCAGCCCCAGCGTGCCTTCGGAACCGCAATAGAGCTGCGTGAGGTTGTAGCCGGCCGAGCTCTTGCGCGCCTGCGTCGCGGTGCGCACCACTTCGCCTTCGGCCGTCACCACCGTGAGGTTCACGAGGTTGTCGCGCATGGTGCCGTAGCGCACGGTGTTCGTGCCCGAGGCGGCGGTGGCGACCATGCCGCCGATCGAGGCGTCGGCGCCGGGGTCGACCGAGAAGAAGAAGCCGGTGTCGGCAAGCGCCGCGTTGAGCTGGCCGCGCGTCACACCGGCCTCGACCGTGGCCGTGAGGTCGCCGCCGCGGATCGCGAGCACGCGGTTCATGCGCGAGAAGTCGATGCACACGCCGCCCTGCACCGCGAGCAGGTGGCCTTCGACCGACGAGCCCACGCCGAAGCCGATCACCGGCACGCGCTCTCGTGCGCAGGCGCGCACCACGAAGGCGACCTCGTCGGTGCTCTGCACGAACACCACCGCGTCGGGCGGCTGCGGCGCATAGGCCGATTCGTCGGTGCCGTGCTGCAGCAGCACGGCCTGGCTGGTCGACAGGCGTTCCTCGAAACGCCGTTGCAGCAGCGCGAGCAGTTCGGCCGAGGGCGAACGACGCGCAGGGGAGATCACGACCGCATCCATGGGGTGGGACTTTCTGTGGGGAACCGGGAACGAAGCGCCGCGGGCGAACGCCGCGGCGCGAAAAAGACGAAGACTCAGCGCCGCGCGGCGGCCGGCTTGGCCAGCAGCACCAGCACCGCGCCCGCCACCAGCAGGCCCGCGAGCATGTGCAGGCCCGCGTCGGTGCTCTGCGTCGCGTCCTTGATCAGACCGATGAGGAAGGGCGCGCTGAAGCCCGAGAGGTTGCCGAAGGAGTTGATCAGCGCGATGCCCGCGGCGGCGGCCGCACCGCCCAGGAACGCCGTCGGCATGCCCCAGAAGATCGGCAGGGTCGACATGATGCCCATGGTGGCCAGCGTGAGCCCGGCCATCGCGAGCACCGCGTTGCCGTGGAAGGCCACGCTGAGCACCAGCCCGATCGCGCCCACGATCGCGGCCAGCGCGCTGTGCCAGCGGTACTCGAGCCGGCGGTCGGCGCTGCGCGCCATCAGGTACATCGCGATCACGCCGAAGGTCCACGGGATGGCGCTCAAGAGGCCGATGTCGAGCGCGCCCTTCACGCCGATCGCCTTGATGATGCTCGGCAGCCAGAACGAGATGCCGTACAGGCCCGAGGTGTAGGCGAAGTACACCAGCGCCAGCAGCCAGACGCGGCCGTTGCCCAGCACCTCGAGGATGCGCGGCTCGGCCTTGCCCTGGTTCTCGGCCGCGATGTCGCGCGCGATCAGCTCGCGCTCGACGGTACTGAGCCATTGCGCGTCCTTCACGCGGTCGTCGAGGTAGCGCCACACGACCAGACCCAGTGCCACGGTCGGCAGTCCCTGCAGCAGAAAGAGCCACTGCCAGCCGGCCCAGCCGTTGACGCCGCCCATGCCCTGCAGGATCCAGCCCGAGATCGGGCCGCCGAGGATGCCCGCGAACGGGATCGCCGCGAGGAACAGCGAGGTCGCCTTGCTGCGCCGCGCGGCCGGGTACCAGTAGGTCAGGTACAGGATGATCCCGGGGAAGAAGCCCGCCTCGGCCGCGCCCAGCAGGAAGCGGATCACGTAGAAGGACATCGGCGAGCTCACGAACATGGTGCCGGCCGACAGCAGGCCCCAGGTGATCATGATCCGCGCGATCCAGCGGCGCGCGCCCACGCGGTGCAGCACCACGTTGCTCGGCACCTCGAACAGGAAGTAGCCGATGAAGAAGATGCCCGCGCCCAGGCCGTACACCGCCTCGCTGAACTGCAGGTCGCCCTGCATCTGCAGCTTGGCGAAGCCGACGTTGACGCGGTCGAGGTAGGCCACGATGTAGCAGACGAAGAGCAGCGGGATGAGCCGCCAGCCGACCTTGCGGTAGACGGCATCGGCGCCGCCGTCCTCTTGCGCCGCCGCTGCCCGGGGCCGTGTGATCGCGCTCGTGTTCATGGAGTGGGTGTCTCGCTGTGCTGGTAATTCGGTGCGCCGATGGTCGCGGCGGCACGCGAAGGCGCCGCAGCGGGTTTACGCGCAAGATTCATATGGATTGAAGATCGGCGCATCTCCGATCGAGATGCTCGCCATGCCCCCATGGCGCGCCGGGCGGCATGCGCATGCGATCATTTCCTTCGTCTCATCCTGCCGCCATGCCCTCCTTCAACCGCGCCTACCAGCAGACCCTCCAGGCCGGCCGACTCACGCTCGGCCTCATGACACCGATCGCGCGCCCCGACGACGCGATGGCCGAGCTCGCCGTCGAGCGCGATCTCGCGCAGCGTGCCGACGCACTGGGCTTCGCGGCGCTGTGGACGCGCGACGTGCCGGTGCTCGCGCCGCAGGGCGAGCGGATGATGCCGACGGCCCCGCTCGACGAGCCCTTCCTCTGGCTCGCCACGCTGGCCGCGGCCACGCAGCGCATCGCGCTCGGCACGGCCGCCGCGGTGCTGCCGCTGCGCCAGCCGCTGCACCTGGCCAAGGCCGCGCTGTCGCTGAACCGGCTGTCGGGCGAGCGCTTCATCCTCGGGCTCGGCTCGGGCGACCGCGAGGCCGAGTTCGCGATCTTCGGCGAGGACATCGCGCGGCGCGCCGAGACCTTCCGCGAGCGCTGGACGCTGGTGCGCTCGGCCCTCGCGCCGCTGGCTGCCGAGCGCGCCGTGCTGCGCGAGGCTACGGCGGGCCACGAGCTGATGGCGGCGCCGGCCGAACGCATCGGCATGGTGGTGGTGGGGTCGGCGCGGCAGTCGCTGCAATGGACCGCGGCCCATGCCGACGGCTGGGCCACCTACCACCGCGACGAGGCGCGGCAGCAGGGCCGCATCGGCCTGTGGCAGACCGCGCTGCGCGAGCGCGCGGGTGGCGAGGCCAAGCCCTTCATCCAGTCGCTGCAGCTCGAATTGCTCGAGCGCGCCGATGCGCCGGCCGAGCCGATCGAACTGGGGCTGCGCACCGGGCGCGACGCGCTGGTGGCCTACCTCGACCGGCTGGAAGATGCGGGCGTGGCCCACGTGCTGATGAATATCGCGCGTGGACCGCGCGACGCGCGCGAGATCGTGGAGGAACTCGGGCGCGAGGTGCTGCCGCGTCTGAAGAGCGCAGCGGCCTGAACCTCAGTTCGCGCTCAACGCCATCAGCATCCGCGACAGCAGGTACAGCCGCGGCACGATGCTCTCGACCTCGGCGTACTCCTCGGGCGTGTGGATGCCGCCGCCCACGATGCCGAAGCCGTCGAGCACCGGCACGCCGACGCCGGCCACCAGGCTCGCATCGGCCGCGCCGCCGCTGCTCTCGATGGTGAGCTTCTTGCCGATCTCGGCATAGATGCCCTCGGCAGTCGCCACCAGCTTGTCGGAAGCGGGCGAACGCGGCATCGGCGGCAGGCCACGGATCAGGCGCACCTTGACCTCGGTGTCGGGGATCAGCTTGTTCTGCGAGATGCGCTGCAGGTCCTTCTCGACGCGATCGAGCTCCTCGGGCGTGGCGGCGCGCACGTCGCCGCGCGCGCTCGCGGTGGCGGGGATCACGTTGGTCGGGCCGTTGGCGGTCAGCACCGTGAAGTTGACGGTGGTCTTCTTCGCGGCATCGGCGGTCTTCGACAGCTGCAGCACCTGGTGCGCCACCTCCATCGCGGCATTGCGGCCGGCCTCGGGCGCCACGCCCGCATGCGCGGCCAGGCCCTTGACCTCGATCAGCGCGGTGGCCGAGCCCTTGCGCTCCACCACCAGGCCGTCGGCCGGACGGCCCGGCTCGAGGTTCAGCGCCACGTCGTGCTGCTTCGCCACGCGCTCGATCAGCGCGCTGGTGCCGACCGAGCCGGTCTCCTCGTTGGTGTCGATCAGGAAGGTGAGCTGGCCGTAGTCCTTGAAGCCCAGCTGCTGCAGGATCTTCAGCGCCTGCAGGCCTGCGACCACGCCGCCCTTGTTGTCCATCACGCCCGGGCCGTAGGCGCGGCCGTCCTTCACGTAGAAGGGCTTGGCGGCGGCGGTGCCGTCCTTGAACACGGTATCGATGTGGGCCAGGATCAGGATCTTCTTCTTGCCGGTGCCGGTGAAGGTCGCGACCACGTTGCTGCCCGGATGCGGCTCGGCCGGGAAGGTCTCGATGCGCGCGCCGAGCTGGCGCAGTTCGTCCACCACCAGCGTGCGGACCTTCTCGAGGCCCTCGGCATTGGTCGAGCCCGAGTCGATGTTGACCAGGCGCTCGAGCAGCTTGAGCGTCTCTTCCTTCTTCTGCGTGGCGGCGTCGAGCACGGCCTGGTTCGGCTGCTGCGCCGAGGCGGCACCCGCGAACGCGAGCGCGCAGGCCAGCGCGATGGCCGGGGTGCGAAGGAAGGGGAAGGCGAAAGTCTTCATAAGTCTTGTTGTCCGTTCTTTGACGATGGCTGGTGGCTCCGCGAGGAGGCGCGGCACTCCCTTGCGCCGCGCGGGCGCAGCCTATCGCCGGGATCGCGCGCGGGTCAAGCGCGGTTCAGCATTCCTTCGCCGCGACATGGCCCAGCACCTCGCTGGTGGCCGCCGCCTCGCGCAGCACCGCGGTCGCGATCTCGCCATCGGCCGAGGGATCGAAGCCGCCGCTCGCGCCCAGCGCGGTGATGACCGCGCACACGCGCCCCGTGAAGTCGTAGACCGGCGCCGCCACCGCGCTGATGCCGCGCAGGTAGGTGTCGCGCACCACCGCGCAGCGCAGCGCGCGCACCTCGGCGCGCAGGGCCTCGATCGGCTGCTTCGCGTCGAGCTGCGCGCGCATCTCGCGCGGCGCCGCGGCGAGCTCCTGCTCGGCCAGCTCGCGCACGCGCCGCTCGTTGAGCAGGCCGAGGAAGGCGCGGCCCGTGGCCGACCACAGCATCGACATCACCGAGCCCGCGCGCACGTTGACCGTGACCGGCAGGCCCGGCTCCTCGAAGCGCATCACGGTCGGGCCCTTGTTGCCCATCACGGCGACGAAGCAGGTGACCTCGAGCCCTTCGCGCAGCCGCACCAGCGCGGGCTCGGCCGCGCGCACCGGGTCGGACTGGCGCATCGCGGCCAGCCCGATGTTGATGGCTTCGGGGCCGAGCCGGTAGCGCTGCGAATCGACGTCCTGCGCCACCAGCCCTTCCTGCACCAGGCTCGCGAGATAGCGGTGCACCTTGGCCGGGCTCTCGCCCACGTGCGCCGCGAGGCCCGACAGGCCCGCGTTGCCGCCCATGCGCGCCAGGCCCTTGAGCACCGCCATGCCGGTCTCGGCCGACTGCACGCGCTGGCGCCGCTCGCGCGGCGCGGGCGTGGCGGGCAGCTTGGCGGCGGCGGCGGGCGCTTTCTTCTTCGGGGTGGAAGCCATGTGCTGATCGTCTCGTTCTCGAAAAAAGTGGGGGCACCCGATGGTAAGTACGGTGGCACCAGGGCTTGCCTCGCGATTTACGCTATGCGTACAATCATTACGCAAAACTCGCCGTCGCGGATTTTGACCCCGGATTGCGCTTCCCAGAACCCTAGAAACCAGGAGACACGATGAAGAAGTTCCTGGCCGGCTGCCTGCTGGCCCTCCCCGCGCTCGCCGTCACGAGCACCGCCTTCGCCCAGGCCGCTGCCTACCCCGCCAAACCCATCCGCTGGCTCGTGCCCTACGCCGCGGGCGGCGGTTCCGACTTCCTCGCGCGCACCATCGGCCAGACGCTGTCGACGCAGGCCGGCCAGCCGGTGCTGGTGGACAACAAGCCCGGCGGCAACACCGCCATCGCGGCCGCGGAGACCGCGCGCTCGGCGGCCGACGGCTACACCGTGCTGTCGGCCGACAACGGCACCATGGTGTTCAACCCCTCGCTCTACAAGTCGCTGTCGTACAGCCCCACCAAGGACCTCGCGCCGGTCACGCTGATGGGCCGCTTCCCGATGATCCTGGTGGTCAATCCGGCCAGCGGCATCGCCGACGCCAAGACCTTCATCGCCCAGGCCAAGGCCAAGCCCGGCAGCTTCTCGTACGCATCGGCCGGCGCGGGCAGCCCGCACCACCTGGCGATGGAACTGCTCAAGACCGAAGCCGGCCTGTTCATGGTGCACGTGCCCTACCGCGGCGCGGCACCGGCCCTCACCGACGTGGCCGGCGGCCAGGTGCAGGCCATGATGGTCGACCTCGCCGCGGGCGCGGGCTTCATCAAGGGCGGCAAGGTCAAGGCCATCGCCGTGGCCAACGCCACGCGGCTGCCGCAGCTGCCCGACGTGCCCACCTTCGCCGAGCTCGGCCACAAGGGCGTGGAAGCCGCCGCGCTGGTCGGCATGGTGGTGCCCGCCGCCACGCCGCCCGAGGTGGTGAACGCGCTCAACAAGCGCGTGGTCGCGGCCATCAACGAACCCACGGTGCGCAAGCGCCTCGAGGACTTCGGCGTCGAACCCGTGGGCAACACGCCCGCGCAGTTCGGCGAACTGCTGCGCAGCGAGACCGTGCGCTGGCAGAAGCTGATCCGCGACCTGAAGATCACCCTGGACTGACGCGCCGCGCGGAAGGAGCCTTCTCGATGTCCACCGTTTCCGAAGCCGCCGCCGCGCGCACCGGGGGTTGCCCCGTGGCGCACGGCGACCTGTCCGCCGAACGCTCGCCCACCGGCTGCCCGGTGAGCCGGCGCGCCGCCGACTTCGATCCCTTCGAGGACGGCTACCAGCAGGACCCGCCCGAATACGTGCGCTGGGCGCGCGAGCAGGAGCCGGTGTTCTACAGCCCGAAGCTCGGCTACTGGGTGGTCACGCGCTTCGAGGACATCAAGGCGATCTTCCGCGACAACCTCACCTTCAGCCCCTCGATCGCGCTCGAGAAGATCACGCCCACCGGTCCCGAGGCCAACGCGGTGCTCGCGAGCTACGGCTTCGCGCTCAACCGCACGCTGGTCAACGAGGACGAGCCGGCCCACATGCCGCGGCGCCGCGTGCTGATGGACCCGTTCACGCCCGAGGCGCTCAAGCACCACGAGCCGATGGTGCGCCAGCTCGCGCGCGAGTACGTCGACCGCTTCATCGACGACGGCCGCGCCGACCTGGTCGACCAGATGCTGTGGGAGGTGCCGCTGACCGTGGCCCTGCACTTCCTCGGCGTGCCCGAGGAGGACATGGACACGCTGCGCCAGTACTCGATCGCCCACACCGTCAACACCTGGGGCCGCCCCAAGCCCGAGGAGCAGGTGGCGGTGGCGCATGCGGTCGGCAACTTCTGGCAGTTCGCGGGCAAGGTGCTCGACAAGATGCGCCTGAACCCCGACGCGCCGGGCTGGATGCCCTACGGCCTGCGCAAGCAGAAGGAGCATCCCGAGGTCGTGACCGACTCCTACCTGCACTCGATGATGATGGCCGGCATCGTGGCCGCGCACGAGACCACCGCCAACGCCACGGCCAATGCGATGAAGCTGCTGCTGCAGCATCCGCAGGCCTGGCGCGATATCTGCGAGGACCCGGGCCTGATCTCGAGCGCGGTGGAGGAATGCCTGCGCCACAACGGCTCGGTCGCGGCCTGGCGCCGTCTCGCGACCAGGGACGTGCAGGTCGGCGGCATCGACATTCCCGCCGGCTCGAAGCTCCTGATCGTCACCTCCTCGGCCAACCACGACGAGGCGCATTTCGCCGATGCCGACCTGTTCGACATCCGGCGCGACAACGCCAGCGACCACCTGACCTTCGGCTACGGTTCGCACCAGTGCATGGGCAAGAACCTCGCGCGCATGGAGATGCAGATCTTCCTCGAGGAGTTCACGCGCCGCCTGCCGCACATGAAGCTGGCCGAGCAGCAGTTCAGCTACGTGCCCAACACCTCGTTCCGCGGCCCCGAGCACCTGTGGGTCGAATGGGACCCGTCCCGGAACCCCGAGCGTCGCGATGCCGCGCTGCTGCAGCAGCAGGTGCCCGTGCGCATCGGCGAGCCCTCGAAGCATGCGATCTCGCGCCAGATGGTGGTGCAGACCGTGACCCCGGTCGCCGAGGGCGTGGTGAAGCTGCGCCTCGCCACGCCCGACGGCCGCCCCGTGCCGCGCTGGACGCCGGGTTCGCACATCGACATCGAATGCGGCTCGCCCGAGCGCTCGCGCCAGTACTCGCTGTGCGGCGACCCGGCCGAGGCCGACGTGCTCGAGATCGCGGTGCTGCGCGAGGAAGAAGGCCGCGGCGGCTCGGCCTGGGTGCATGCCAACGTGCGCCCCGGCGACAAGCTCAAGGTGCGCGGCCCGCGCAACCACTTCCACCTCGACGAGAGCCGCCAGCGGCTGATCCTGATCGCCGGCGGCATCGGCATCACGCCCATCGCCGCGATGGCGCGCCGCGCCAAGGCCCTGGGCCTGGCCTACGAGATCCACTACAGCGGCCGCAGCCGCGCGCGCATGGCCTTCGTCGACGAGCTGGCGGCGCTGCATGGCGAGCGCCTGCACGTCTACGCGAAGGAGGAAGGCCGGCGCTGCGACCTCGCCGCCCTGCTCGCCACGCCGCGCGAAGGCACCCAGGTCTATGCCTGCGGCCCCGCGCGCATGCTCGACGCCCTCGAGGCCTGCTGCGCCGCCTGGCCCGAGGATTCGCTGCGCGTGGAGCACTTCGAATCGAAGCTCGGCACGCTCGATCCGTCGAAGGAGCATGCCTTCGAGGTCGAGCTCAAGGACTCGGGCATCGTCGTGCCCGTGCCCGCCGACCGCACCGTGCTCGACGCACTGCGCGCCGCCAACATCGACGTGCAGAGCGACTGCGAGGAAGGCCTGTGCGGCTCATGCGAAGTGCGCGTGCTGGCCGGCAGGGTCGACCACCGCGACGTGGTGCTGACGCGCTCGGAGCGGGAGGCGAATGGACGGATGATGACTTGCTGCTCGCGGGCTTGTGCGGGGGAGCGGTTGGTGTTGGAGCTTTGACCGAGGATCGATAGTTCTCAGGCTCTAGGACCTTGCCGACGGGCCTTTACAGGACACTTGTCAAAAGCTCCGGAGCTTTTGTCATTGAACTGTCGTTGTAGTTCGATCCATCTTCCGCTACCGTCCCCGGCACAAGAATGTGCAGGGAGTGAAAAGTGGGAGAACTGGGCCAAACGGGTGCCAGATCGGCATCGGCCGTGGACAGCGCGGCCATATCCAGCATGGAGGATGAGGTGCGATCCGAGGCATCGCCGTCTCTGGCGATGCTGTGCACGCTCGCGCGCTTCCACCAGATCGCAGCAGACCCTGCCCTGCTGGCCCACCAACTGGGCCTGGCCTCTTCGGAAGCCGTCGACACCGCAACACTGTTGCGTGCCGCCCGCCACCTGGGCCTGAAGGCCAAATCCAGCCGCAGCGGCATCGAGCGCCTGGCCCACACGCCCCTGCCCGCCCTTGCAGCACTGCGTGATCCCGACGGCAGCGAACGCTTCGTCATCCTCGCCCAGTGCGACGGCCAGCGCGTCCTGCTGCAAGACCCGGCCTCGCCAGATCCGACACGTGCAGCGCGCCCCGTCATCGAACCCCTGGAAGTCTTCGCCACCCACTGGAGCGGCGAACTCATCCTCGTCACCAGCCGCGCCAGCCTCGTGGGCGAGCTCGCCAAATTCGACTTCTCCTGGTTCATCCCCAGCCTGGTGAAGCACCGGCGCCTGCTGGGCGAGGTGCTGTTCATCTCCTTCATGCTGCAGCTGTTCGCGCTGGTCAGCCCGCTGTTCTTCCAGGTCGTGATGGACAAGGTGCTCGTGCACCGCGGCCTCACCACGCTGGACGTGCTGGTCGTGGGCCTGGTGGTGGTGGTCATCTTCGAGTCGCTGCTCAACGGCCTGCGCAGCTACGTCTTCAGTCACACCACCAGCCGCATCGACGTGGAACTGGGCGCGCGGCTGTTCCGCCACCTCGTGCAACTGCCCCTGGCCTACTTCCAGGCCCGGCGCGTGGGCGACTCCGTGGCGCGCGTGCGCGAGCTCGAGAACATCCGCAGCTTCCTCACCGGCAACGCCCTGACCGTGCTGCTGGACGTCGTGTTCTCGGTCGTCTTCGTGGCCATCATGCTGTTCTACAGCGTGCCGCTCACGCTGATCGTGCTGGTGAGCCTGCCGCTGTACTTCGGCCTGAGCCTGGCGGTGGTGCCGATCCTGCGCCGGCGCCTGGACGAGAAGTTCGCGCGCGGCGCGGAGAACCAGGCCATGCTGGTGGAGACCGTGGGCGCCATCCAGACGGTCAAGGCCACCGCGCTGGAGCCGGCCTTCGCGCGGCGCTGGGACAACCAGCTCGCCGCCTACGTCAGCGCGAGCTTCCGCACCCAGAACCTCGCGAGCTGGGCCCACGAGGGCGTGAACCTGATCGGCAAGCTGGTCAATGCCGCCACCCTCTGGTACGGCGCCCACCTCGTGATGAACAACGACGCCACCGGTGCAGGTCTCACCGTGGGCCAGTTCGTCGCCTTCAACATGTTCGCCCAGCGCGTGTCGCAGCCCATCATGCGCATGGCGCAGCTGTGGACCGACTTCCAGCAGACCGGCATCTCCATGGCCCGGCTGGGGGACATCCTCAACACCCGCACCGAGGTGCCGCCGAGCACCGCGGCCCAACTGCCCGCGCTCAAGGGCCGCGTCACGCTGGAGGGGCTGACCTTCCGCTACCGCCCCGAGGCCCCGCCCGTGCTGCACGGCGTGAGCCTGGACGTGCGCCCGGGCGAAGTCATCGGCATCGTCGGGCGCTCGGGCTCGGGCAAGAGCACGCTGACCAAGCTCGTCCAGCGGCTGTACACGCCCGAGCAGGGGCGACTGCTGGTCGACGGCATCGACATCGGCCTGATCGACGCGGCGCAGCTACGCCGGCAGGTGGGCGTGGTGCTGCAGGAGAACACCCTGTTCAACCGCAGCGTGCGCGAGAACATCGCGATCGCCGACCCGGCCGCACCGCTGGAGGCGGTGCTGCATGCGGCGCGACTGGCGGGTGCGCACGAATTCATCAGTGAGCTGCCCGAAGGCTACGACACCGTGGTGGGTGAACAGGGCGCGAGCCTGTCGGGCGGCCAGCGCCAGCGCATCGCCATCGCGCGGGCGCTGTTCACGCAACCGCGCATCCTGATCTTCGACGAGGCCACCAGCGCGCTGGATTACGAGAGCGAGGCCATCGTGCAGCGCAACATGGCGCACATCTGCAAGGGGCGCACGGTCTTCATCATCGCCCACCGCCTGAGCGCCGTGCGCCATGCCGACCGGATCATCGTGATGGAGAAGGGGCGCATCGTGGAGGGCGGCACGCACGAGGCGCTGCTGAATCGGCCCAAGGGGATCTATGCCTACCTGTGGAACATGCAGGGTGGTGGGCACATGGAGGGCAGCAAGCCCGCGGGCATGGAGGTGCCGGCATGACCTCCTCCGTCCAGCGTACCGACGCGGCAAACCAGCCGAGCGTGCGCCATCCGGTGGTCGAGCTGCTCGGGCGTTATGGCGCAGTCTTCCAGGCCGCCTGGCGCCATCGCCATGAACTGGCCGGCCCGAAGCGCCTGAGCGACGAAGCCGCCTTCCTGCCGGCGGCGCTGAGCCTGCAGGACACGCCCGTGCACCCCGCACCGAGGCGACTGGCCTTCGCGCTGATCGCACTGTTCCTGATCGCGCTGGTGTGGTCCATCGTCGGGCAGGTGGACATCGTGGCGGTGGCGCCGGGCAAGATCGTGGTGAGCGAGCGCACCAAGCTGATCCAGCCGCTGGAGGTCAGCGTGGTCAAGCGGGTGCTGGTGAAGGATGGGGACCATGTGGAAGCCGGGCAGGCTTTGGTCGAGCTCGATCCGACCAGCGCCAATGCAGACAAGACCAGCATCGACGAACAGCTGAAGTCGGCGCAGTCGGAGGTGCTAAGAACACGGGCCTTGCTGCAGGCGCTCAATGCCTCATCCCCCCGCACTCCCGAGCTGGGCACGAACCTGCCGGCGTGGAGCGAGGTGGACGTCGCCGCGGCAAAGCTCCAGCTGAGCGACGAATGGAGCGACATCACCGCCAAGCTCGCGAAGGCGGCGGCCGAGCTGCAGCGCCGCCAGGCCGAGATCGCCACCGTGCGCGAGATGGTGGCCAAGCTCGAGACCACGTTGCCGATTGCGAAGCAGAGAGAGGCCGACTTCCATCAGCTGGCCAACCAGGGCTTCATGTCCAGCCATGCGAACCAGGACCGCACGCGCGAGCGCATCGAGCTGGAGCGCGACCTCGCCACCCAGCGCGCGCGGCTGGCCGAGGCGAACGCGACGCTGCGCGAGAGCGAGAACACCAGGGCCTCCTACATCGCCGAGACCCGCAATGCACTGCGCACCAGGGAAGCCGCGGCCGAGCTCAAGCGCCAGCAGGGCACGCAGGAACTCGCCAAGGCGGGGCAACGAGAGCGCCTGACGACCTTGAAGGCGCCGGTGGCCGGCACGGTGCAGCAGCTGGTGACGCACACCGAGGGTGGCGTGGTGACCGAGGCGCAGCCGCTGATGGTGATCGTGCCGCACGACGCGCAGGTCACGGCCGAGGTGACGCTGGAGAACAAGGACATCGGCTTCGTGAGCCCGACGCAGGAAGCGCGCATCAAGCTGGAGACCTTCCCGTACACGCGTTACGGAACGGTGGATGCGACGGTGAAGACGGTGACGGCCGATGCGGTCAACGACGAGAAGCGCGGGGCGATCTTCCCGGTGACGCTGAACCTCAACGCCACCAGCATCGATGTGGATGGCAAGCCGATCAAGCTCTCTCCGGGGATGAATCTGACGGCGGAGATCAAGACGGGGAAGAGGCGGGTTATTGAGTTCCTGCTCAGTCCGGTGGAGAAAGCGACTAGCGAGAGCTTGCGGGAAAGATAGCAAAGTGAAAAACATCCGAACAGAACGCAATTGAATAGAAAGGCCGATGGATATGGAAGAAGTTTTTGCGATTCAACGCCGCCTCACTCGGGCAACGGCCGTCCTGGTGCTGGTCGTGAAGACCACTTCCGTGATGGCAGCCATGGCACTGGTGGTGGCGTTTACGCCCGTGGCGCAAGCGCTGGCGGCGACCCCGGGTGCTGCTGAGCCCTCCGCTCAGGCAGCCACGCCCGCACCACCCCTGCCGATGCCGCCCACACGGCTGATACCGCAACCCGAAGGCACACCGCTGCCGCCGCAGGACCCCACCATCGCCGACACCTGGCCGCCCGAGTTCAAGCAACTGATCGACAACATGATCACGTTGTTTCCGAAGAACATGGTCGATCCCGCCCCCAATGTTGAGGAAGTTCAGCGAAGGATGGGAATAACTCTTGTCGAACAGCAGCTCGAGAATTTCTGGGATCGACGGACTTGGCACAAGCGATTCGAGGTCCGTGGGACGCGTTATGTGGATCCTACCGAGCATTACTTTTCTCAAGTTTTTCGATCCTTCTATGGAATCTCAAGTCTCCAGGCCGAGAATGGCGAAAGAATACAGACATTGCGTCTGGAGATCGCCCCCAAGTTGAGTGGCTTTTGCCTTAATCCCTACGACCTGGCGGTTTATACCGGCTGGAGCTTTGTCAATGCAGACACTTCGCCACATGCCAATGTTCGCTATTGGCCCCCTGCCTATGTCTGGGGCATGTTCGCATGGAGTAACACCGGCCGGTACGGTGGGCCAGGCTCCTCCATTGCGATTGGAATAGACAAAGACGAAAGCACTCAGAAAACTATTCGTGTAGGTTGCGTATATTCATTAACGGTATTTGGTCGTTACCCCAAGGAGGAATGATTCATGACTAACATCAACGCAGAGATGTTCGTTGGTTTGAAAGGTGCCAACACCTCCCTCATCAACGAAGTTGTCAGAATACTGAATGATGCTCGCTTTACGCTGGCGGAGCCACTGCGGCAGATTCTTTCGCAAAAAACCTACGACTTGCGAATCGCCACGCCTGAAGACAAGTTGAGCCCCAGCGCGGGTGGGATGTTTGTGGACCCGATACGAGATTCGGCTGGCAATGTTATCAAGCGCGGCCAGATCGTCATCAGCCCGAACTATGTCTCCGAAAACCGTTCATTCAGCGCCATCAATCTCATTGATACCATAATTCATGAGGTTTTAGGTCATGGCAACAATAAAAATATTGAAACTCGACTTCAAGCATTTAATATTTTAAGAACTCCCAGCGACATTCTGACGTCGACGCAGCGCGGCGATCAATTCGTCCAGGCATGGCTCGACGATGAAACCAACGCACGCTATCAAGCCTACTTGGCACTGGATCAAATGGCGCAGCTCCAGATATCGGAGCCGGGGAAGATCAAGTTTTTTCTTCAGGGGAATCCGCTCTATGCGCAGTTCCAGCGTTTGGAGTCGGAAGCGGCAGCCAAGAACCTGACGGGGGACAATAAAACCGCTTTCATCATCGCAGGAGCACGCCCTGTAATGGGCGGCTACAACGCGCGCGAGTACGTCAAGCAGTACACGGGAATGGCCTTAGGCCAGCTCAGACTGCCTGCGGGCTCGCCAGAGGCCAAGGCATTCGAGGAACTTATTCAACGCTCTTACAACGTCATGGGATTTGCCCCTCGGGATTTCGTGATGCGCGACGATGGCTCCTTCAGTGGAAGCATTGTTTTCGACAATGGCAACAGGACGGATCTGATTTTTGACTCCTCGGGCAACCTTTTCAGGAGCACAGAAACAATCCCCGGCAATGCGGAAACGGGGCGGGCCACGATCATCAGTACCTATTCTCCTGGTTCAGACTATCCTGATCGAATCGAAGTGCAGGAGGTTGGCGCGAATGGGCAGGTTTCATCCATCTACGTCCAGGACGCTAACGGTAACTGGAGGCCTAGCTCCTGGACTCAGGACGGCCAGACCTACACCGGAGACGATTTGGGCACGTTCATCGCGAACCTCCAGAGCAATTCCGACGCAGCAGACCTGAGCAGCAGCGAATCCGCGACCTATGGCCGCTACGACCAGCAATTCGCCAACTCCGGGGGCGACAACGCCGCCGGTGTGAGTAACGCCAAGGACACCGGTGCATCCCTGGACACGCTGGCCAGACGCCTCGGAATGCCAGGGGTCAGCGATAAATGGGCGCCGAATGTCCTCGGAGCCGGAATTCCCTCCACGCTGATGCTGTCCAGCGGAATGGACGCAGCTGTCAGACAGGCATTGGGCATCTTGTCGCAAAGCCGCGTCAGCACATTGCGCCAGCAGACGCCCTCGTACTTCACGGTCCGTGTGCTTGGCTTTGGCAACATGCCTCCCCCACCTACATCGCCACCATCGCCGCCTCGCGGCATCTGCCAACCTTTCGCTGCCGCTGGTGCTCGATCTCGGCGACGACGGGCTTGAACTGACGGCACTGGACCGCAGCAACGCCACATTCGACGTCGATGCGAATGGCCAGGTCAAAACAGTGGGCTGGGTAGGACGCAAGGAAGGCATCCTCGTGTTCGACAAGAACGCCAATGGCGTTGTCGACGATGCCAGCGAATGGTTCGGTCAGCAGTTCGCTGCCTCGGGCACACCGCCGGCGAACCAGGACGGCTTCAAGGCCCTGGCCACGCTGGCCAACGCCGGAGCGACGTCCTTTTCGGCAACCACCTCCAAGATCAACCCAGCCACTGGCAAACGCTACTTCGACGAACTGCAAGTCTGGATCGATGCCGACCAGGACGGCAAGACCGATGCGGGCGAACTCCGCACCCTCGCAAGCCTGGGCATCACCTCCATTGATTTGAATCCTCAGGCAGTCAATCGCAACAACGACGGCAACGCCATCCTGAGCAAGGCGAGCTACACCACGGCCGACGGCAAGCGCCACACGATCAACGATGTGGGATTGGCCACGGAACTGACAACACTCACGGACGGCGTGCGGCCAGTATCGGCCGCCGCGCTGGCCTTCGCGGAGTATGCGGGCAAGGGCTACGCCGCGATGGCAGCTGGTCAGGCCAAGGCGACCGCCATCCTCGCAATGAGCCGCCAGGCCAACGAGCAGTCGGCGATCTCGGCACTGCAGCGCACGTTTGGGATACCCCCGGGTACACCGCCTCTCGGTTCGGCCATGATCGAGTACCGTATCAAGGCGAGCTGGTCCCAGCAGGCAGGCCTGGGCCCGACGGGGCTGAACGACAAGATCACGTATTACTTTGCTCCGCCGGGGAGCGATCTGACGAGGATCGACCCCGCATTCCGGCGCATCAATAGCGCTCCAGCGGATATCGTCAATGTGCTCAACGGCATTGCCTCGCTGCGCCAGGGAGAGATCAAAGCAGCGCAGGCCATCGAATGGGCCGGAAACAAGCAAGCCGAGGCGCAGCGCAAGGCGCAGGTGGCCAATGCCACGCAGACAAGCGGTGCACGAAATGATGCCTCCGCAGCCGCACGGGTCGTCGCCGAGGCCTGGGATAACTCCATCGTCAACTACCTGGACGTGAGGGACCAGATCGAGGCCATGACGGCCCGGCTGCCAGACATCCAGAACAAGCTCAACGAACTGGTGCCGCAGAACCTCAATGCCAACGGACATCTGCCCAATGGGTGGACCTTCTTGACGCGCGCGGATGCCACGATGGCAGCCGAGGCGTTCCGGGCGTACGCGGCGGCGTTGCAACCGATGGCAGAGCTGAAGATCCTCGGCGACCAGATGCTCGGTGCGATCGCGCAGTCCAACGGCTACTCCAAGGCCTACGTTGGCAAGGACGGTCAGACCACCACGGTGGACAACGGCTACAACCTGTTGATCGCCAACCGGGGCAACCAGACCTTCGTTCTCAACTCGGGCGTGGACAACGTCGCGGTGACCAACGTGTCCGGTCACATCACGGTCAGCGGCTTCCAGACAGGGGCCAAGGGTGATCAGATTCAGTTCATCAACAGGCGAAACCCGTGGGACTACATCACCGTCACTGAAGATGGCCGAGGAAACACAGTTTTGTACTTCAACGGCCAACCCAAGGTAACCTTGTTGGGAGTGGATGCGGCAAAACTTGATCTGTATGCCAATCTGACAGGAGTTAACAATGTCACATACCGAACGTCTCGAAGTGGCATGCGTAGCCTGCGCGGCGAGAACACATTCGACGGGCAAACACATGTCACCTCGATCACCGCGTCCGAGTACGGCGATACGTTGATCGGTGGCGATCGTGATACCGAGCTGCAGGGTGGAAGCGGCAACGATATCTTCGTTATGACCGGACTAGGCACACGCGTGAAGGGTATGGGAGGCAACGATACAGTGTCCTACGGTGAACTCAACGCTGGCGTTGACGTGAAGGGCAAGCGGGAATTGGCGTGGGGAGAGGACCTGACTCCCTTCTATATAGATACCATGGTTGACTCGATGGGCAGTCAGATCGAGGGTGTGAGGGATGTGATTGGCACGCGGTTCAATGACCGGATCACGACGAATGATCTTGACAATGTAATCAATGGCGGCGCGGGCAATGATGTCCTGGATGGCGGTGTTGGCAACGACACGTTGATCGGGGGCACCGGCAACGACACCTTTGTGGTAGACAGAGCGGGTGACGTGGTCACCGAACTGGTCAACGAGGGAACGGACTTGGTGCAAAGCGCCATCAGTTATTCGCTGGGCGCGAACGTCGAGAATCTAACCCTCACGGGTACCGCCGCCATCAACGGTACCGGCAATGCCCTCGACAACTTGATCATTGGCAACGCCACCAACAACACCCTGACCGGCGGTGGCGGTAACGACACTCTCATCGGAGGCGCCGGAACGGACACGTTGATCGGGGGGGCGGGCAACGACATCTATGTAATCGACGTCGCGGGCGACGTGGTCACCGAGCTTGTCAACGAAGGTACCGACTTGGTCCAGAGTGCCATCAGCTACACGCTCAGCGCCAACGTCGAGAATCTCCATTTGACCGGCACCGCGGCGATCAACGGCACGGGCAATGCGGCGAACAATGTTCTCTTCTCGGGCGCCGGCAACAACGTGCTCAATGGCCTCGGCGGAATCGATACGGCCTCCTATCAGTACGCGCTCTCCGGCGTGACGGCCAGCCTGGCCCTGACCACAGCACAAGCCACGGGCGGCTCCGGCAGCGACACGCTGCTGGAGATCGAGAACCTCACAGGCAGCGCGTTCAACGACAAATTGACAGGCAACGCGGCGGCCAACGTGCTCGATGGAGGGGCCGGCACGGACACGCTGATCGGCGGCGCAGGCAACGATGTCTATGTCGTCGATGTCGCCGACGACGTGGTCACCGAATTCGCCAACGAGGGCACCGATCTCGTCCAGAGCGCCATCACCTACACGCTCGGCGCCAACGTCGAGAATCTGACCTTGACGGGCGGCGCTGCGATCAACGGTACAGGCAACGCCCTGAACAACGTGCTCGTGGGCAACGCGGCGAACAACACGCTTGCCGGTGGGGCGGGCGACGATTCGCTCAACGGCGCAGCCGGCATCGACACCATGCTCGGCGGTGCCGGCAACGACACCTACTACGTCGACAACACCGGCGACACGGTCACGGAACTCGCCAACGAGGGAACCGACATCGTCTACGCCTACGTCAGCCACACGCTCGCCGCCAACGTGGAGAACATCCGCCTGCACACCACCGGCAACATCGACGCCACCGGCAATGCGCTGAACAACATCCTGTACGCGGGCGACGGCAACAACGTGCTGAATGGCGGCGACGGCATCGACACGGTGTCGTATGCCTATGCAGCCTCGGCCGTCACGGCCAGCCTGGCCATCACCACGGCTCAGGCCACCGGCGGCTCCGGCAGCGACACGATCCTCAACGTCGAAAGCCTCGTCGGCAGCAACTTCAACGACAAGCTCACCGGCAATGCCGCAGCCAACAGCCTGAACGGCGGTGCCGGCGCGGACACGATGATCGGCGGCCTGGGCAACGACGGCTACTACGTCGACAACATCGGCGACGTCGTGACCGAACTGGCCAACGAAGGCATCGACACCGTCTACAGCACGATCAGCTACACGCTGGGCGCCAACCTCGAGAACCTCTACATCAACACCACCGGTGCGGTGAATGCCACGGGCAATGCGCTCGCCAACGTGCTGTATGCCGGCGCGGGCAACAACGTGATCGACGGACTGGACGGCTCCGACACGGTGTCGTACGCCTATGCCGCCTCGGGCGTCACGGTCAGCCTCGCCAGTACCGCGGCGCAAGCCACCGGCGGCTCGGGCACCGATACGCTGCTCAACATCGAAAACCTGGTCGGCGGCAGCTACAACGACATCCTGATCGGCAACGCCGGTGCCAATGGCTTGACCGGCGGCGCGGGCAACGACACGCTCAACGGAGGCGCCGGCGCGGACACGCTGGCAGGCGGTGTCGGCAACGACACCTACGTGCTTGGCCGCGGCTACGGCATCGACACCATCACGGAGAACGATGCCACGGCGGGCAACACCGATGTGGCGCAGTTCGCCGCCGATATCGCCATCGATCAGCTCTGGTTCCAGAAGGTCGGCAACAACCTGGAAGTCAGCGTCATCGGCTCCACCGACAAGTTCACGCTGAGCAACTGGTATCTGGGCGACCAATACCAGGTCGAGCAGTTCAAGGCCGGTGGCAAGACCCTGTTGGACAGCCAGGTGCAGAACCTCGTGCAGGCGATGGCGGGATTCGCACCGCCGGCAGCCGGGCAAACGACCCTCCCGGCCAACTACCAGAGCAGCCTGGCACCGGTGCTGGCAGCCAACTGGCAGTGAGTGCGATGCCTGTGCACGCCGACCTCGTTCCGAGACAACCGCGATGAATGTGGTCCTGGTGCACGGCATCTTCGACGACGGCGCGATCTTCCGGCGCCTCGAGCGCAGCCTGCGCGACACCGGCCATCGCTGCTGGGTACCCGCGCTCAAGCCGGCGGATGGACGCCGCGGCATCCATGACCTTGCCTGCAAGCTGAAGGCCTACGTCGACGAGCAGCTCGGCCCGACCGAGCCGATCGCCATCGTGGGCTTCAGCATGGGCTGCATCGTCTCGCGCCACTACCTGCAGCTGCTCGACGGGCATTCGCGCTGCGAGGCCCTGTTCGCGGTCTCGGCGCCGCACCGGGGAACGCTGCTGGCCTACCTCTATCCGGGAAAGGGCGCCCGCGACATGCGGCCCGGCAGCCCGGTGCTCGAGGAGCTTCGGCGCACCGAGCATCGGCTCGCGCGGATGGCGGTGTTCGGGTACTGGACGTCTTTCGACGTGACGGTGTTCCCGGCCCGAAGCTCCCACTGGCCTCGTGCATCGAGCAGCCTCGATGCCCGGGCCCTGCTGCATCGGTTCATGCCGGGCAACGAACGCGTCTGCGCGGACATCGTCCAGCGGATGAGCACCCTGAACGCACCGCGCGCCTGAAACGCGTCGTTCAGGGCCGCAGCGTCTCCCGCACCAGCAACGGATCGCGCGCGATCTCCTCCTCGCGGAACGGAAAGCGCAGCCAGTCCTTGCGCGCATAGCGCAGCACCGGCGCGGCGCCCGCGCCATTCGTCACCGCGGTCTCGCGCTCGCCATGCGCGAGCAGCGTGCGGGCCTGCACGCCGCGTGCGTCGAAATGGACGATCTGCAGGTAGGTGTTGCCGTGCGAAAGCTCGCCCATCGTGTAGTCGCCGTCGCGCGCGCAGGCCACGGTGAAGTAGCCCTCGGCATCGCAGCCGCCGTAGAGCGGCACGGCGCGGCCCTCGCTGCGCGCGAAGCGTTGCGCGCCCAGCGGGGTGTCGAGCGGCCAGCCCCTGGCCGCCATGTCCTCGACCGCGCCCGCGAGCGCGCGCGCCACGCGCGGGTCCGACGCCCGGATGGCGTCCGGCGTCGTCAGCGGCGACCGCGGCGAGAACGGCGTGGCATAGAGCTCGGCCGGCGGGATCTTCTGCACGCGGGCCCAGAAGAAGTCCCACAGCAGCGCACCGCGGTCCTGCGCATCCGCGCGGTCGGACCAGCGGCGCAGCACCTCGCAGGCCGGCTGGATGTCGACCGAGCGCGCGGCGGCCACGGCCTGGCCCGGGGCGGTATCGCCGGCGCCGAGCGCCACGCTGCCGGCCGGGCAGATGCCGTCGAGCAACGGCGTCTTGAAACGCTCGGCGCTGTAGGCGCGCGCTTCGAGCACCTTGGCGGCCACGCGGTCCGCGAGGGAGCGGGCCGAGCGCGAGCCGGCGCCCGCCAGTTCGCCCGCGATGCCGAGGCCCTCGAGCGCGCGCAGCGACAGCGCCGCTTCGCCACCGCCGAGGTTGCTGGCGAAGCCCGTGAGCGGTTGCGCCGGATTGGCCAGCCAGTGGCTGTTGTTCATGTTGGCGACGAAATCCCGGCGCAGCAGGCCGGGCATGCGCGCGACGGGTGTCGCGCCCTGCTGGACGGCGGCGCCATCGCCTTGCCAATCGCAGACCGAGCGGCTGCCGTCGAGCACCGGCGTGGCCGCGTCGAAGGCCGCGAAGGCCTGCGACAGCGGCGTGGCGCAGGCGGCTCGCAACGCATCGGGCACGTTCGGCGCGGCGCCGATGTCGGCATACCAGGCACGGTCGTCGCCGCGCCCGATGGCCGCGGTGTTGACCCAGGGCATCGCGGCCTCCTCGCGCTGGATGGCGATGAACTCGTCGAGCGAGCGGGCCTGGTTCCAGCGGAAGAAGTTGCGGAAGATGCGGTGGTTGTCGGCATTGACGTCGCGCAGCGCGACCGCCTTGCGCGCGCTCCAGCCGAGCGCCGGGTGGCGCGCGCCGAGATCGGCCACCGGCCCGAAGCGGGTGCTGTAGAGGGTGCGGCGCTCGATGGCGGTCGAACCGTCGGGCCGCCGTACCTCGACGGCCAGCGGCCGCGCCCGCATCGGCTGCGAGACGCCATCGACCATGTAGCGCGTGGGATCGGCCGGGTCGAGCGTGAGGTCGAACAGGCCGAAGCGCCGCGCGGCCGACACGGTGTGGCTCCAGGCCACGTCGTTGTTGAAGCCGATCATCACCACCGGGATGCCGAGGAAGGACACGCCCGCCACGTCGAGCCGGCCCGGCAGCGTGAGGTGCGACTGGTAGAAGCGGTCGGGCCCGCCCCAGTACCAGTGCGGATTGCCGAACAGCACCCCGCCCCGCCCGCCGGTGGCCTGGCCGCCGAAGGCCAGCACGTTGCTGCCGACGCCGATAGCGTCGCCGACCGGGATGGCCAGGCGCGAGGACAGCGAGAGCCGGTCGGGCGACACGGGCGGCGCATCGGCCGCGGGCCGGGCCTTCACGATCTCGGCGAGGAAGGGGAGGTAGCCGCCCACGAGGGCCGCGGCCACCATCCGCCGGTAGACGTCGTCGGCGCCGATGGGCTGCACCCAGGGCGCATCGGCGCAGGCCGGCCTCGCGGCGCCCCGGGGCCGCGGCTTGTCCAGCGTCGCCAGGTAGCGGTTGTAGCCCTCGGCGTAGCCCGCGATCAGCGCATCGAGCGCCGCGGGCTGCTCGCGCTTGAGCGCCTCGATGGCCGGCGCATCGGCGAAGGCCTTGAAGAAGAAATCGAGGTCGAGGTTGGCGGGCGTGCCGAAGGTCGATCTCGTCGCGGGCTTGCTGTCGGGACCGAAATAGAACGAACGCTGGCCGCGGTAGGTGACGAAGGCATCGGCCAGCGTGCACAGGGCATCCTGTGCCTGTGCATAGCCTTGCCCGATGCCCAGGCCGCGCCAGTCCGATGCGCGCACGTGCGGCATGCCGTCGGCGGTGCGGCGGATGTCGATCGCGGAGGCGGACACGCGCTCGCGAACGGGCTCGCCGGGCTCGCGCGCGCCGGCGGGCGGGCCCGCCAGCAGCGCCAGCACGAACGCCATGCCCAGGGCACGCGTGGCGCGCGCCGTCGGTTGCCGGCCCGATGCCGCCGGGGCACCTGCCATCGAAGAAAAGATCACGCGCGACTCCGCCTGGTTGCGGCAACACAGCCCGATCGGTAGCCGAGGGCCGTTGCTCCTCCGGAAGACGGCGGTGGCGCCGCCTTGTTCACTGCAGCCCGGTGCGCGGGACGGTGGCGTCGTCGCCGCACGCGGGCCGCGACAGCGCCGCGCCGGCCAGTGCCCACAGCGTGAGGGCATCGTCGAGCGCGCGCACATGCAGCGGGTCCTCGCCGAGCCAGGTCACCAGCCTGTGGGCATGGGCGCGCGAAGGCTCGTCGTGCAGGCGGCTGAAGAGCGTCCAGGCAGTCGCGACGGCAGCTTCGGAACGCGTGAGAGAAGAGTTTTTCATCGTCGACTGCCTTGCGAATGTGCCGAAGCGTTGTCTGCGTCTTCGTACTGACGCACGACCCTGGCCTATGTTCATTCCGGGCCGCTCCGGGAAAGCAGGCGCTCACCCGGGCGCGCGGCGCGAAGGCCTCGGCCGCCCGGCGGCGCCTCGCGCCATCCCCCGCCGAGCGCCCGATAGAGCGCCACGCGCGCCTGCAGGCGCGACTGCAGCAGCTGCACCTGCTGGTCGCGTGCGCCGTAGAGCGTGCGCTGCGCATCGAGCAGCGCGAGCAGCGTCTCGGCACCGGCGCGGTAGCGCGACTCCGAGAGCTCGGCGGCACGGCGGGCCTGCAGCAGTTCCTCGGCCTGGATCTCGGCCTGGGCGTCGAGACCGGCCAGGCCGTTGAGGGCGGTCTCCGTGTCGGCGAAAGCGGCGGCGATGCTGCGGCGGTAGGCCTGCAGCAGTTCTTCGCGGCGCGCCTCGGCCAGCGCCTGCTCGCCGCGCAGCCGTCCACCATCGAAGACCGGTGCCGCGAGGCCCGCCACGAGGCCGTAGGCCGGGTTGTCGAACGGGTTGCCCGCGCCGCTGCCGCCGCGCCATCCGAGCGTGGCGCTCAACGACACGCTCGGCAGCAGCGCGGCGCGCGCGGCCTGCACGTTCGCATCGGCCGCCGCCAGGCGTGCCTCCGCGAAGGCGATGTCGGGCCGGCGTGCCAGCAGTTCGGACGGCAGGCCGGCGTCGATCGCGGGCACGCGCAGGGCCTCGAGGCGCGCGTCGCCGGCCGGCACCCCGCCCTGCGCCGACGACGGCAGGCCGAACAGCAGGGCCAGCGCCGTCTGGGCGTCGGCGGCCTGCTGCCCCAGCGCGAGAAGCTCGCGCTGGCGCGCCGCCACCAGCCCGCGCTGCTGCGCGAGCTCGAGCGGCGTGGCGGCACCGGCGGCATGGCGCGACGCCACGAGCCGCAGCACGCGCCGTGCGTTGTCGAGGTTGTCGCGCGCGATGGTTTCGCGCTCGCGCAGCGCCGCCCGCTGCAGCCATGCCGAGGCCACCTGGGCATTCAGTCCGAGGCGCGCGGCATCGCGGTCGAATTCGCTGGCGCGCAGCCCCTGCAGCGCCTCGCGCCGCGAGGCTTCGAGGCGGCCCCAGAGGTCGAGTTCGTAGCGTGCCGCGAAGCCCAGGAAGTTCGAGTCGCCGCCTTGGCCGCCGCGGCCGCCAAGGCGCGCGTCGCGGCTGGCATCGACGGTACCGGCCAGCGTGGGCAGCAAGGCCGCGCCCGCGATGCGCGCCTGCGCGCGGGCCGCCTGCACGCGCGCGGCCGAGATCTCGAGGTCATGGTTGCCGGCCTGCGCCCGTTCGATCAGCTCGTCGAGCTCGGCGCTGCCGAAGCCACGCCACCACTGCGCATCGGCGGCGCCGGCCTGCGCGGCGGCCGGCGCCGCGGAGCGCCACGCGGCGGGCAGGACCACCGCGCGGTCGGCGTCGGCCGGCGGCGTGGCGCATCCCGCCAGCAACAGGGCACCGAGCGCCAGCGGGAGCCACGGCGCGCGAGGGAACGGGGAAGTCAGCGGCATGGCGTCGGAAGGCTGGGGACGAAAAGGGCGCACGGTCGCTGCCTACTGGGATGCGAGGGCCACCACGGGATCGAGGCGGGCCGCGCTGCGCGCCGGCATGAAGCCGAAGACCAGGCCGGTCAGCACGGCGCAGCCGAAGGCGCCGAGCGTGGCGGCGAGCGAGAACACCACGGGCACGCTCGCGAGCATCAGGCCCGCGACGATCAGCAGCCCGGCCACCACGCCGACGGTGCCGCCCACCGAGGTGACCAGCACGGCCTCGGTCATGAACTGGCGCAGGATGTCGGTCTGGCGCGCGCCGGTCGCCATGCGGATGCCGACCTCGCGCGTGCGCTCGCGCACCGTCATCAGCATCACGTTCATCACGCCGATGCCGCCGACCACCAGCGAGATCGCGGCGATCAGGCCGAGCATCACGGTCATGGCGCGCGCGGTGGCCGACTGCACGCGGATCGCCTCGACGCGGTTCCACACGCGCACGTCGCGCACGCGGCGGCGCTCGGCGAGCGCCGTCTCGATCGCCTCGGCGGTCTGCGTGGCCTGCTCGAGGTCGCGCACCTGCACGCCGATCCAGGTCGGGTTGCGGTGGCCGAACAGCCGCGCGGCGGCCGAGGAGAACGGCACGATGACGCGTTCGTCCTGGTCCTCGCCGTCGGTGGAGCCCTTGGCCGCGAGCACGCCCACGACCTGGAACGGCACCTTGTCGATCAGGATGTCCTGCCCGACCGGATCGCTGCCGTCGGCGAACAGCGCACGGCGCACGGTCTGGCCGATCACCGCCACCTTGGCCACGCGCCGCTCGTCGAGCGCGTCGAACATCTGGCCCTCGCTCACGCCCCAGCCGAGCACGCGCGCGAAGCCCGGCGTGGTGCCGCCGCCCTCGGTGGCATGGTCGACGTTGCCGCGGCGCGCGACCACGCGGTCCTCGATGTAGGGCGCGACGTCCTCGACGTTGGGCACGCCGGCCACGATCTCGGCATCCTCGAAGGTCAGCGGCGCCACGGGCGAGCGCACGCTGCCCTCGCGCGCGGCGAGGAACATGGTGCGCACGCCGAAGGTCTCGAACTGCGCCATGACCTGCCGCTGCGAGCCGCCACCGACCGCGAGCATCGCGATCACCGAGGCCACGCCGATCACGATGCCCAGCAGCGTGAGCCCGGTGCGGAAGCGATGGGCCCACATCACGCGCCAGGCGGCGCGCGCGGCCTCGTGCAGGTCGGCGGCGAGCGAGGCCTGCGAGCGCGGGCCCGCGCGCCTCGAGGCGGCGGCATGCGCCGGCGGCGGCGCATCGGTCGCGACGGCGCCGGAATCCGCCACGATCTCGCCGTCGCGGATCTCGATCACGCGCCGTGCCTGCGCCGCGACCTGCCGGTCGTGGGTGATCAGGATGACGGTGTGGCCCGCGTCCGCGAGTTCGCGCAGGAGCGTCATGACCTCGGCGCCGCTGCGGCTGTCGAGGGCCCCCGTGGGTTCGTCGGCCAGCAGGATGCGCCCGCCGTTCATCAGCGCGCGCGCGATCGCCACGCGCTGCTGCTGGCCGCCCGAGAGCTGGTTCGGCCGATGGTCGAGCCGCGCGCCCATGTCCAGCCGCCGCAGCAGCGCGGTGGCGCGTTCGCGGCGCTCGGCCTCGGGCATGCCGGCGTACAGGGCCGGGATTTCGACGTTCTCGCGCGCCGACTCGGTCGGCACCAGGTGATAGCCCTGGAACACGAAGCCGAAGGCCTCGCGGCGCAGCCAGGCCAGCGCGTCGGCATCGAAGCCGGCCACGTCCTCGCCCTCGAACAGGTAGCGGCCGCCGCTGGGCCGGTCGAGGCAGCCCAGGATGTGCATCAGCGTGGACTTGCCCGAGCCCGAGGCACCGACGATCGCGACGAACTCGCCGGCATGGATGTCCAGCGAGATGCCGCGCAGCACCTGTGTGGCGGGACTGTCGGGGTCGCCCTCGCGGCCGTAGGACTTGCGGATGTCCCGCAGCGAGATCAGCGCCGCCGCGCTCACGGCTTGGGCGCCCCCGGCACCAGCGCGCCGACCACGACGCGGTCGCCGGGCACCAGGCCCTCGAGCACCTGCGCGCTCACGCGGTTGCGCACGCCGATGCGGATCGCCCGGGTCTCGATCGAGCCGTCGGCGCGCAGCAGCCGCACCGAGGGCCGGTCCGCGGCGCCCGCCCCTGCCGGCAGCAGCGCCGCCGCGGGCACCGCGACGACGTCCTTCGCCGAAGCCTCGACGAAGGCGACCTGCGCGGTCATCTGCGGCATCAGTTCGCCGTCGGCGTTGTCGACGTCGAACAGCGCGGTGTAGACCACCACCTTGCTCGGCGCGCCGGTCGGCGTGGCGCCGCTCTCCGTGCTGCCGGTCTTCGAGGCGGGCGTGGGCGGCGCGGGCAGCAGCTGGCGCACGGTGCCGCTCCAGCGGCGCTGGTCGGCGGCGCCGAGCGTCGTGAAGTAGACCGCCATGCCGGGCTTGACGCGCCGCACGTCGGCCTCCGAGACCTCGGACCAGACGGTCATCGAGGACAGGTCGGCGATGCGCAGCACGTTCGGCGTCTGGTAGGTGGCATTGAGGGTCTGGCCTTCGCGCGCGTCGACCGAGACCACGGTGCCGGCCATGGGCGCGAAGATGCGCGTGTAGCCCAGGCGCGCCTCGTCGGCCTGCAGCGTGGCCTGGGTCTGGGCGATCTGCGCGGCGAGGTTGTCGATGCGCGCCGCGGCCGAGGCCAGCGTCGCCTCGGCCGATTGCACGTCCTCCTCGCGGGTCGCGTTGTCGGCGGCCATCCTGCGCTGCCGCGCATGCTGCTGCCCGGCCCAGCGGTGCTGGGCGCGCTGGTCGGCGAGTTGCGCGCGCAGGCCCGCGAGCGAGGCGCGCCCGGCATCGACCGTCGCGCGCTGCACGCTCGGATCGATCTCCACCAGCAGTTGCCCCTTCTGCACCCGGTCGCCGGGCTGTACCGCCAGCCGCAGGATCTGTCCCGAGACCTGGGCGCCGACATCGACGTAGCGCCGCGGCTGCAGCGTGCCGACGGCGGTCACGCTCGATTCGATGTCCGCGCGCGCGATCGCGACCGAGGCCGCGGGCGCCGCGGGCCGGCTCGTCCAGAGATAGCCGGCCCCGACGGTGGCCGAGACAAACACGAGGAACAGGGGAAGGACGAATCTGCGCATGGAGGAGGAACGGGGCATTCGGCGGAAGCGGGCGATGGAGGACGTCGCTCGCGCCCGGCGCGCGGGACACCGGGGGAAAAAGGCGGCGCACATGGCGGGACGCGGACCGGCGCCGGCCGCGCATGACCGCACGGGACGACGGTCCGCGCCGCCGCGCCGGCGGCGACGCGGGCCCGGTGCCTAGAGCTGCGCCACCCGGACGTCCTCGCGCGCCGCGCTGCGCATGCGCGGCAGCGCGGCGAGCAGCGCGTTGCCGATCTCGCCGGTGCGCACGGAGGTCACCGACAGCAGCGTGTCGCTGATGCCATGGCTGTCCTCGCAGGCGCCCTGCAGGAAGATGCCCGGCTGGAAATCGGGCGTGGCCTCGAGGCGGTAGTGGCGGTCGACCGAGAAGTCGCCGAGGTACGGCGCCAGCGGCTGCAGCAGACCCTTGTGCTGCTCGCGTTCGTAGCCGGTGGCGAGCACCACGGCGTCGTAGCGCACCGTGCTTTCCACGCCCGCGTCCTGGTCGCGCAGCTGCAGGTGGATGCCGTCGGCCGAGGCGCGCGCCGCGCGCACCTCGTGCTGGCGCAGCATGCGCAGGCGCTCGCCGCGCGCCACCTTCTGGTCGTAGAAGACCTTGTAGATCTGCTGGATCAGGTCGAGGTCGGCCACCGCGTAGTTGGTCTGCGCGACTTCCTCGAGCAGCGCGGCGCGCTCCTCGCTCGGGCGGCTGTAGACATAGTCGGTGAAATCGACGTTGAAGACCTCGTTGACGAACGGACTGTCGTCCGACGGCCGGATCGAGCGGGCCCGCATCACGAAGTCGACCCGCGGCGCGCCCGGGCGGCCCTGCAGGTCCATGAAGATCTCGGCCGCGCTCTGGCCCGCGCCGACGATCGCGATGCGCCGGCCCGCGCCGCCATCGAGCACCTTGGCGATGTCGCGCAGGTAGCCGCTCGAATGCAGCACGCGCCCGTCGCCGCGCAGCGGCCGGAAGCACTCGGGAATGCGCGGCGTGCCGCCGATGCTCACCACCAGGTTGCGCGCGAGCCGCTCCTGCACGCCGCCGCCCTCGCGCCGCGAGCGCACGCGCAGCAGCGGCACTTCGGCGCCCTGCTTCTCGGGCAGCACCTCGAACACCTCCTCGCCGTAGGCGCAGGCATCGTCGAACTGGCGCGCGGCCCAGCCCAGGTAGTCGTTGAACTCGTGGCGGCTCGGGAAGAAGCTCTTGAGGTTGATGAAGTCGGGCAGGCGCCCGCTCTCGTGCAGGTAGTTGATGAAGGTGAAGCGGCTGGTGGGATTGCGCAGCGTCGCGAGGTCCTTGAGGAACGAGATCTGCATGTGGGCCTGCTCCAGCAGCATGTGCGGATGCCAGGCGAAGCTGGGCTGCCGCTCGATGAACAGCGCGTCCGCCGGCCGGCCGCCATGGCGCTTCTCCTCGAGCGCGATCGCCAGCGCGATGTTCGACGGGCCGAATCCGACGCCGATCAGGTCATGGATGTGCTGCATGAATCTCAACTCCTGTCTGTTGGGTGTGGGCGTGCGCGGGCCGCGCCTCAGGCCGCGAGGCTGCCGGGCGCGCGCGGTCCTCGGCGATGCGTCCCGCGCGCATCGTGATGACGCGGTCGGCGACGTGGAAGTAGCGGTCGTCGTGCGAGATGACCACCAGCATGTGGCCCTTGGCGCGCAGTTCGGGCAGCAGCTCGGTGTAGAAGAGATGACGGAAGGCCGGGTCCTGGTCGGCCGCCCACTCGTCGAACACCAGCACCGGTCGGCCCTCGAGGTAGGCATGCACCAGCGCGAGCCGCTTGCGCTGGCCGGTCGAGAGGTCGACGGTGCTGAAGGCGCCGTCCTTCACGCTCACCTTGTGCGCGATCTCCAGCCGCTGCAGGTAGGGCAGCGCCGCCTGCGGCAGCGCGTGCGCGGCGGCCTCGCCCTTCTCGCGCGACACCAGGTCCTCGAACAGGTAGAAATCGGAGAACACGGTGGTGAAGAGCTGGCGGTAGTCGTCGCGCGACTGCGGCGTGACGGCGGCGCCGTCGAGCAGCACCTCGCCCTGCTGCGGCGCGTACAGGCCCAGCAGCAGCTTGATCAGCGTGGTCTTGCCCGAGCCGTTGTCGCCCACCACGAAGACCATCTCGCCGCGGCGCAGCTCGAGGTCGATCGGGCCGAGCACGAACGGCGCCTCGCCCTCGGGCGCGTCGAAGGCATAGCGCACGCCGCGCATGCCGATGCCCTGCGCCATCGCGGCGCCGCCGCCGGCGCGCTCCAGGTGCAGATGCGGCTCGGGCGTGGCGAAGCGCGCGGACAGGTCGGCGATGCGCTTGAAAGCGACCTTGGCGCGCCCGACGTTCGGCAGCGTGCCCGCGATGATGTCGATCGGCCCCTTGATGAACAGCAGCACCAGCACGAAGCCGCTGAGCACCGCGGGCTCGGTGCTGCGGAACGCGGCCCAGCCGAGGATCAGCGCGATCAGCAGGAAGAACAGCGCCGAGCCGAAGGCGGTGGCCATGACGTGGATGTTGATCGCGCGGCCGTTGACGCGGCGGATGTCGTCGACGATGCGCTCGATCTGGCCGCCGAAGATGCCGACGCGGCGCTCGCGGTGCATGCGCAGTTCCTTGGCGCCCTCGCTGATCTGGCGATAGGCCTTGTGCAACTGGTCCTCGTGCTCGCGCGCCTTCCAGAAGCCGGCCTCGGCGCGGGTCTGGGCCACGATCTGCGCCGTCGCGCCGAGCACCAGCGCCACCATCAGCAGGCAGAACAGCGGCAGCGACAGCACCGCCAGGTAGGTCAGGCAGCCGAGCGCGACCGCCAGCGCGATCAGCGTGGACGAGAGCACGAAGGCCGCGTCGCTGATCATGTCGACGTCCTGCGACAGCACCGGCATCAGGCGATGGGTGCGGTAGCGCTCGAGCGCGTCGATCGGCGCGGCGAGGATCTTCTGCGCCAGGCTCTTGCGCACCTGCGCCACCAGCCGCTGGCCGACGAAGTTGGTCGACACGTCGGAGGCCATGCGCCCGAACAGCGCGACCAGGCACAGGCCGATGAAGGTGAACAGCAGGCCCCCGGCCATGCCGCCCTGCTGGTTGAGCACCTCGTTGATGGTGCGCAGCAGGAACACGGTGGCCACGCCGGCGCACACGCCGGTGATCGCGGACAGCGCGATCCAGGGCAGGAAGGGTCGCAGCAGGCGCAGGGCCTCGGAGCGGTGGCCGCCAGGGGATGTCATTCGAAGACTCTTTCCGCCACGAGGGGCGATTGCACGGCCCCGCAGGGCACGGATTGCCGGCGGCACGACGCCGCTTGCGGGGTAGACGCGCCAGCGGCGCCGATGTTCATCGCGCAGCCGGCGATGAACATGCGGCGTGGCCGAACGTCCTTGCGTGATGTACCGCCCCATCCGTTGCCCGTGTCGCGGGCGAGCCCAACCATGCTCGCGCTGCTGAAGCCGTTCTTCCAGGGCCAGTTCGCGCCGATGGGCGAACGCCTCCAGTGCGCGGACGCGATCCCGCCCGGTGCACTGCGGGTCGACAGCCTGCTGCACGGCGACGTGCTGCGCGCCCTGATGCAGCGCCAGGCCGCGGTGCGGCAGGTGGCCGGCCCCGACCTGCGCGCGGTCGCCTCGGCCTGGGTGCTGGACTACCTGGGCGCGCTGCTGCCGCCGGTGGTGGCCGCGGCCACGGTGGTGCAGCACGTGTTCCCGATGGATGCCGCCGAGGTCTGGGTGCGGCTCGACGCCGGCGGCGGTCCGATCGACTTCCACCTGCGCGAGATCGGCATGCCGCTGCCCGGCGCCGATACCGCGCAACGCTACGAGGCCCTGCTGTGGCGGCACCTGCATCCGCTGTTCGAAGCGCTCTGCGCGCTCACGAAGGTGGCGCCGAAGATCCTCTGGGGCGACGTGGCGCGCGTGCTCGAGCCGATCCTTGCGCAGGCCCATGCGCTGACCGGCGGCATGGCCCGCGTCGCCGAGGACCGCGAGCACCTGCTGTGCGCCACCCGCTGGCCACGCGCCCCGGAGAGCCTGCAGGGCGCGAACCCCATGCACGGGCGGCAGCGCGTGCTGCCGCGCCCGGCGGGCGATCCCCGCCCACCGCTGCGGCTGCACCGGCAATGCTGCCTCTACCACCTGCTGCCCGGCGAGGAGCACTGCGGGGCCTGCCCGCTCGCGCCGCGGCATCGCGAGGCCGGCGCCGCCGAGGCGTGAACAGATCGCACGCCCCCGCGTCTCTTCACGAAGGTACCGGCGGCGGCCCGCCTGCGAGCGGTCGCCGCCGGCGTTCGTCCATCCCAACCCGCACACATCCATGCCCAAGGCAAAGCTCGTCTACGTTCTTTCGCTGAGAAACGGCGCCGCCGACAAGGCCGGCCAGCACATCGCCTACCAGGGCGGCCAGCGCTACATGAAATCGCCGCTCGAGTACCTGGCCCACGCGCTCGAGCACACGCCGCTGGGCGAGCAGTATTCGCTCGAGGGCATCGTCTACGACGACGACGAGCAGTCGCCGCGCGACCAGGCGGCCCTGCGGGACTACGGCTTCGCCTGGCATCCCGACAAGGCGTGGATCTTCCCGGCCGAACAGCGCGTGCAGGGACGGCTGCTGCGCGAGATGCTGCACGCGGTGCCGTCGACCTACAGGCGGCTGCCGCTCGATGCCGCCGAGCGGCCGGCCGCGAAGAGCGCCTACGAGCGCACGCTGCTCGACAAGCTGCTCACGCTGCAGGCCGACATCGTCGTGCTCGACGGCCTGCTGATCATCCTCGACGAGCTGGTGCGGCCCGGCGCGCATTTCCATCGGCGCATGGTCAACATCCATCCGGGCATCACGCGCATCGAGTCGCCCTACGAGCGCCGCGGCGCGCACGCCACGCTCGACGCGCTGCACGGCGCGCAGGGCCTGCGGGTGAGCGACTGGCACACGATGGCGAAAGTGCCCGCGCCACGAGTGACGAAGACCGGTGCGTCGCTGCACTACGTGGACAACGGCATCGACTCGGGCGAAGTGATCTTCGACGTGCTCGGCACCGACATCGGGCCCGGCGATTCGATCCTCGAGCTGCGCTGGAACAACTTCAACCTGAGCCTCTTCCCCGCGCTGCACCAGGGCCTCGAGTTGCTCGCGCCGCACGTCAGGCGCGGCGCATAAATACGAAAGAACTATTTCGCCACCCGGTTGCAGAAAAAGCGCATGCCTCGAGGAACACCTGTTGTAACCATGTCACACAAATAAGAACCATTCTCACTAAAATCCGGCCGGCTCAACAATGAAGAGAACTTTCATGCGCAACCTTCCCCTGCCCCGCCAACGCCTGCTGAATGCCTCGCTCGTGGCGGCCTTCGGAACCGCCACCGCGCTGTGGGGGCTCTGCGCCGCGGCACAGACCGCCGACGCGCCGCCGGCCGGCACGGCCCCCGTCACCGGCCAGAGCGGCCAGACGCTGCCGCCGGTGACCGTCAACTCCGAAACCGAGTCCTCGGCCACCAGCCGCGTGAACGGCTACGTGGCCAAGCGCAGCGCCACCGGCACCAAGACCGACACGCCGATCATCGAGACGCCGCAGTCGATCTCGGTGGTGACGGCCGATCGCATCAGCTCGCTCGGCGTGACGCGCCTGTCCGACGCGCTCGCGTACACCGCGGGCGTGAAGATGCTCGACGGCCTCGACAGCCGCTTCGACTGGCTCACGCTGCGCGGCTTCGACGCCTACTCGCCGGGCTTCTATCTCGACGGCATGCAGGTGCGCAACAACTCCAACTACGCGGTGTGGCGCCTCGAGGGCTACGGCGCCGAGCGCATCGAGGTGCTGCGCGGCCCCTCGTCCGTGCTGTACGGCCAGACCGGTCCCGGCGGCATGATCAACGTGGTGAGCAAGCGCCCGACCGAGGAGCGGCTGCGCGAGATCCAGGTCCAGGTCGGCAACCATTCGCAGAAACAGATCGCGGCCGACTTCTCGGGCCCGATCGACGCCGAGGGCAAGCTTCTCTACCGCCTCACCGCGCTCGGCCTGGACAGCAACACGCAGGTCAACTACGCGGCCGACAAGCGCCAGTACTTCGCGCCCTCGCTCACCTGGCGGCCCTCGAGCGACACCTCGATCACGCTGATGGCGCACTACACGAACTACAAAGTCGGCAACACCTACGGCTTCCTGCCCCCGCAAGCCTCGCTGCTGGCCTCGCCCAACGGCCGCATCGCGACCTCGACCTTCCTCGGCGAACCCGACTTCGACCGCTTCAACCAGAAGCAGTGGGACGTCGGCTACCAGCTCGAATCGCGGCTGAACGACACGATCACCATCCGCCAGAGCGCGCGCTACGGCAAGATCAAGACCGACTACCGCCAGATCTACGGCGGCGGCTTCGCCACCCTCGATCCCGAGAACCCGTTCAGCCCGCTGAACTACCGCGTGGTCAACCGCCAGCTGTTCGCCAGCAGCCCCGAGCAGGGCGACCTCTTCACCATGGACAACCAGATCCAGGCCAAGCTGAAAGCGGGCTCCTGGCAGCACACGCTGCTGGCCGGCCTCGACCACCAGCGCAGCAGCTTCGACACGGTCCAGTACTACGGCGCCGGCCCGCAGCTGGACGTCTTCGCGCCGGTCTACGGCGCGCCCTTCGAGCTGCCCGCCACGCCGAGCACCAACTCGTACGTGCGCCTGGTGCAGACCGGCTTCTACCTGCAGGACCAGATCAAGTGGGGCGATCGCTGGGTCGCCACCCTGGGTGGCCGCTGGGACCGCGCGAGCGTCTTCAGCATCAACCGGCTCGACGACAACAGCACCTCCTACCAGGTCGACCGCAAGTTCACCGGGCGCGCCGGCCTGGTCTATCTCGCACCCAACGGCATCGCGCCGTACGTGAGCTATTCCGAGTCGTTCTCGCCCTCGACCTTCATCAACCCCGACACCAAGAAGCCGTTCCAGCCCGAGACCGGCAAGCAGTACGAGGTCGGCGTGCGCTACCAGCCCACGGGCACCAAGAGCAGCTACAGCGCCGCCCTGTTCGACCTGCGGCGCAAGAACATCGTGACCTTCGACTCCGACTTCGTGCCGCGCCAGACCGGCGAGGTGCGCGTGCGCGGCCTCGAGCTCGAGGCCACCTTCGAGCCGGTGAAGAACCTCAACCTGGTCGCTGCCTACACCTACACGCCCTCGGCCAAGATCACGGCGGACGCGAACCCCGAGAAGATCGGCAGGCAGCTCATCGCCACGCCGCGCAACCAGATCGCGATCTGGGGCGACTACCGCTTCGGCAACGGCGTGAAGACCGGCCTGGGCGTGCGCTTCGTCGGCTCGACCTGGGGCGCCAACAGTTCCTCGATCGCGAAGATCCCCTCCTACACCGTGGTCGATGCGATGGTGGGCTACGACTTCGAGAACTGGAGCCTCGCGCTCAACGTGCGCAACCTGACCGACAAGATCTACGTGGGCCGCAGCTGCGACCAGTACAGCTGCGGCTACGGCGAGCGCCGCAAGGTGGTGGGCACCGCGACCTATCGCTGGTAGGCACCCGCGCCGCGAGGCGCACTCCACGCAAGAAGAGCGGGACCTTCGGCAACGAAGGTCCCGCTCTTCCTTTTGGGAAAGGTCGCCGCTCGCGGCAACCTGGTCGGGCGGGGACGCGGCAGGCGGACGCGCCCGCCGCGCCCCGGCTTCAGGCGCTCGCTTCCCGCGCGAGCAACCTCGACAGCGCCTGCAGCAGCGGTTCGCTCTCCACGATCCGGATGTGGTCGGCATCGACATAGCCGTGCGCGACCGACGCGCCGAGCTGCCGGCCCAGCCCCTGCACCTGCGCCTGGGGCCGGTCCTTCACCCACCAGCAGTGCGCGGCGGCGGCCACCGCGTCCACCGGTCCGCGCGAGCGCCGCGCCGTCTCGGCGAGGGCGCGGCTGGTGACGTACAGGCGCACCAACTCGCCGGCCGTCACGCCTTCGTGGGCGCCGAGGCCCGTCGCGCGGCCCTGCGCCATCTGCGCCTGCATCCAGTCGCGCAGCGCCTCCTCGGCCTGCATCGGGTCGGCGATGCCCTCGGGCAGCACGCAGCCCGCATCGAGCCGCACGCCGATCGATTCGAGGAAGACCGGGAATTCGCCGCGCCAGGGCTTGGGCGCCTCGTGCTCGCCATCGAGCGAGACATAGGAATCGACCAGTCCGAGGAAACGCACCTCCTGGCCCAGGGCCTCGAGCCTCGCCGCCATGCGCGCGGCCAGCGTGCCGCCGAGCGACCAGCCGAGCAGGTGATAGGGCCCCGCTGGCTGGCGCTCGCGGACCATCGCGACGTAATCCTGCGCCATGCGGTCCAGCGACTCGTCGCGGTGCGCGGGATCGGCCAGCGTGCGGCAGGCCAGGCCGAGGACCGGGCGCACGCCGTCGAGCCGGCGCGCGATCGGCAGGTAGCCGAGCACGGTGCCGAAGCCCGGATGAATGCAGAACAGCGGCGGCACCTCGTCCACGGCCCTGTTCAGCGGCGTGAGCGCCGAAACGCCCGGCGCGCTCTCCACGAGGCCGCCGATCGTCGGCCGCGCCATCAGCCGCTGGAGATCGAGGCCCAGGTCCGGCAGGCGCCGGCGCACCAGCTCGAGCAGGCGCAGCGCGAGCAGCGAATGCCCGCCGAGCTCGAAGAAGTTGTCGTTGCGTCCCACGCGCTGCACGCCCAGCACCTCCGCCCAGATACCCGCCAGCGCCTGCTCCACCTCCCCCTCGGGCGCCTCGTACGCCCGC